>NZ_JBMHFZ010000030.1:0-34639 GCF_049166755.1 Halomonas terrestris
AATCCTCGTCAGGCACCTTTTCAGAAACCCCGGCCATTGGTCGGGGTTTTCACGTTTACGCCCAATGGATTTCCGAGCCTGCACGAGTTCCGATAGAATGTGGACTTTTCCCGTCTGGGGCATGCGCATGACCATCGGTGACCTGATTCGCCTGCTGAGCGATGGCGAGTTCCATTCCGGCGAACAGCTGGGCGAGCGCCTGGGTGTCTCCCGGGCGGCCGTCTGGAAGCAGCTGAGGAAGCTGGAATCGCTGGGTATCGCCATGGAAGCGGTGAAGGGCCAGGGTTATCGCCTGGCAGAGCCACTTGAACTGCTCGACGGTGGCGTGATCGTGGCAGGCCTGTCGTGGGAGGCCAGGCGGCACCTCACGCGCCTGTTCGTCGAGGAGACGTTGCCCTCCAGCAACGCTTTCCTGCGAGAACGCTTCGAGCAGGGCGCTGGGCATGGCGAGGTTTGCCTGGTGGAGCAGCAGAGTGAGGGTCGCGGGCGTCGTGGGCGAGTCTGGACGACACCCTGGGGCCGATCGTTGATGCTTTCGCTGGGGTGGCGATTCGAATCGGGGGTGGCGGCACTGGAGGGGCTGAGCCTGGCCATCGGCGTTGTGCTGGCCAGGGTGCTGGAGAATCATGGAGCCACACCGTTGCTGAAGTGGCCCAATGACGTGCTGCTGCAAGGTCCCTCGGGCGAGCTGGGCAAGCTGGCCGGTATCCTCGTGGAAATCAGCGGCGACGCTGCCGGGCCCTGCGAGGTGGTGCTGGGGATGGGAATCAACGTCAACCTTCCGGCCGACTTCCGTGCCGGGATAGACCAGCCCGTGGCCGCGGTGCATGACCAGGTGCCGGGGCTCTCGCGTAATGCCCTCGCTGTCGAGTTGCTGGAGGGATTGCTGCCGTTGATGGCGAGTTTCGAGCAGAGGGGGTTCGCCGCCTGGCAGGCGGAGTGGAATGCGCGTCACGCCTTCACCGGCCATGAGGTGGATATCCTGCGCAGTGGAGAGCGCGAGCCGGCCATCGCCGAGGGCGTGGATGAGGCAGGCAACCTCTGGGTCCGTTGCGGGCAGCAGCGCGTGCGCCTGGCGGGAGGAGAAGTCAGCGTGCGTGGGCGCCCATGATCCTGGATCTCGATATCGGCAACACCCTGTCCAAGTGGCGCTTGAAGGATGCCGACAGTAGCGAGATCCGCTCGCGGGGTGCCGTCTGGACGCGCGAGGAGTGGCGGCCGGGCTCCGACATCCCTGACCTGGACGTGGTGGAGGCGGTGCGCATCTCCAGCGTTGCCCGCAAGGCGGTCCTCGAGGAGACGGTATCCCTGTTGCGCCGGCGGGTCGGTGCCGTGCATGTGGCACGCTCGACGGCAGAGGCGCTGGGCGTCACCAATGGTTACGAGGAGCCGAGCCGACTGGGCGTGGATCGCTGGATGGGGACCCTGGCCGGCTACCAGTTGGCCGGTGGTTGCTGCAGCGTCGACTGCGGCAGTGCCATCACCGTCGACTTCGTGCTGCCCGGCGGACGTCACCTGGGGGGATACATACTGCCCGGACTGCGCCTGATGAAGGAGAGTCTCAAGCTCGGCACCCGCAATGTGGCCATCGATCCCGACAGTGAAGCCGAGGAGCTGCTGGTGCCCGGCAGGCGCACGGTGGAGGCGGTGAATCACGGCATCTACATGGCGGCGGTGAGTGCCTTGAATCGCATCTACAGCGAAGTGTGTGACCGGGAAGGGGTGGCCCTGCCGGTGCTGTTGACCGGTGGCGACGCCAGGGTGGTGTCGCGGGGTATCCAGATTCCCCATGCGGTGTGGCCGGATATGGTCTATGCGGGGCTCGAGGCCTGCTTCCCGCTGACCGCGGCCGAGCGGGCAGGGAGGATGTCCGGCGCGCCGCGCGTGCCCACGCCGGTCTCGCTGGAAAAGATTCGAGCCGGGCTTGCATTCTCGATGCTGCTTTGACACAATGCGCCGCGTTCCGAAGCGAAGGGGCCGAGCCGTGATGCGGCATCCCCCGGTCAAGACAGCTGGAAAAACAGTGACTTGACATCGGTACAAAAGCTGGTAGGATGTTTCGCCAGTTGGAGGGGTTCCCGAGTGGCCAAAGGGAGCAGACTGTAAATCTGCCGCGAAAGCTTCGAAGGTTCGAATCCTTCCCCCTCCACCAGAATTCGCCGGCGCCGGCCAGCATCGGTGGTGGCAGCAAGAGTGGGCAGGCGGGCATAGTTCAATGGTAGAACCTCAGCCTTCCAAGCTGATGATGCGGGTTCGATTCCCGCTGCCCGCTCCAGGCATTGCAGTCGAATGCCGACAGGTTGCGCTCATGTAGCTCAGGGGTAGAGCACACCCTTGGTAAGGGTGAGGTCGACGGTTCAAATCCGTCCATGAGCTCCATATTGAAGTAAGAAAAACCGCCGCTTACGGGTAATGCCGAGCGGCGGTTTTTCGTTGCGCGCTCGACGGGTCAGCAATGGGTCAGCAGTTGGTTAGAAGTCGACGGCGTGCGCGGATGGGCCAGGGCGACCCGACTCGGGTCAGTTTGGCCTGACTGGGGCCACAGCCCTACCCGCGCATGACACCCAGAGCCACGGAGCCGGGTGCCGTTTTGGACTGGATACACCGGGTACAACGGGTACAGCGCTATCAAACCCGCATGGTTGAGCGGCTGGCGAGATTCGTCGAAGTGGGTACGTTTCGGGTGCCGTACCCACTCTTATCGGGTACGGGCTCCGATGGTTGCCACGCCTCGACCTCGCGCTCCAGCCAGTGGTTGGTGCCGTGAGCGCGTGTCTCCAATCTAGAGACAGTGTCGCTAAACTGGGATCCCCCTTAGGGCACTTTGCCCCCAGCCAGGGCCCGCGCGTGGGCGCCAGCACGGGCAGACCTCACCTCCCTTTGCCAAACTACCCTACGGGCCCACGGCCCGCAGGGAACAACAACAAGGGAGAACACGATGCCTATCCAACTCGACCCCCACGGCCAGCCGATCACGCGCCGGCTCAGCATTGCCAAGAACGCTACCCGTGATGCCAATGAGCTGTGCGGGTTAGCCCGCGGGATGCTCGCCGACGGCTCGGTAAACCAGGCCGAGGCAGAATACCTACTCCAGTGGCTTGGAGAGCGCCCCGAGTCGCTGGCCGTCTGGCCCTTCAGCGTGCTCTTCCCGCGCCTTGAGGAGATGCTCGCCGACGGAGTGCTGGACGCCGACGAAGAGGGTGAACTGATCGGCCTACTGCTCGACTACACCGGCGGCGGTTCCACCCAGGGCGGCGCCAGCGCCAGCCGTCAGGCTACCGCCCTGCCACTCTGCGAGCCGGCGCCCGATGTCGTCTTCGAGGACAGCAACTTCGTGCTGACTGGCCGCTTCATCACTGGCACCCGCCGCGAATGCGAAGCCGAGATCGTCCAGCGTGGTGGCCAGGCCCAGAAGGCGCCCACACGCACTACGCACTTCGTGGTGATCGGCGACCTGGGCAGTGACGACTGGGCTCAATCGAATTACGGTCGCAAGATCCAGTATGCTGTGGAACTGCGCCGCGATGGCCGCGACATCCACTTGATCAGCGAACACCACTGGGCCAACTGGCTATAACTCCGGCGCCCACTTACATCGATCCGTCCGCAGGTGCCTTGGGGTTGGTCAAGATTTGGGCTGGGCGCTCACGCTCGGTGTGGCAGATAGAGGTATCAGATACCCATTACCGGTTAACTGCGTAGCAGCCAGGCCAGCAACAGCGCGGCCCCATGCTAACCTGATTAAGGGAACTGAGATGCGGGAGGGGTCATGCGGTGGGTGATGATCATGGCGCTGGCACTGGTGCCGGTAGCGGCGGAAGCCGTGAACAAGTGCGAAATCGACGGGCGTACCGTCTACCAGAGCGCGCCCTGCCCGGCGGGCGCCGAGGTGGCCCCATTGGAGGGCACAGTGTCTTCTATGGCAGGCGGTACCGGCGGAGCATCGGCGAGCTCAGCCCTGGTGCCGGGCGGATCGCTGGCGGAGAGACGGATTGCCCGAGAGCGTGCCGCAGCCCAGCGACAGCGCGTTGCCGCAAATCGGAGATATGAGCAGCAGCAGCGCCAAGAAGAGGCGCGCCGACAGGCTCGTCGTTCCGGTATGGTGGCCGAGGGCATGAGCGAGCGCGACGCCGTGAGGATGTATGGCAGTCCGGACAGCACCAGTGTCTCGCAATCTGGCGGCCGCACCTGCAAGCACCTGCGCTGGCGCCAACCCTACCGCACCGTCATGGTCTGCGGCGGTGAGGTGAAGCGTTCCTACACTCAGTAGCGGGGCGCATCAGAGATGCCAGTGGCGCCGATCACTAGCCGGTCGAGCTCCAGCCCTCATGCCCGTGGCGACTAGCTCCACCCCAGTACCCAAGGGCTCACACAAGCGGACCAGCATTCCGCGGGGATCGGTATATGGCAGAGAACAAGCTCGAGCAGCAGAAAGCCGCGGCAACCAAGTGGTTCTTCATCGCCGCCGTTGGCATCCCGGTCGGGTTCGGCCTGTGGTTCGGCTGGGTCGGCCCCTGGTGGCTTTATCTGGCAGGCGGTGTGGTCATCTTCGTGGGCGGCCTCGGCGGCTGGATGCGGGCCACGCAAGAGGACGACGTCCACCGAGCCGTCACCGAGATGAACGAACGGCAGCGCGCAGCAGAGCGCGAAAAGGAGTAGAGCCGCCCACCCCACCTTCTCGGCCAGCCAGTCACGGCTGCGGGGTGATTCGGGCCTGTCCGTAAAAAAGGGGCCCCGAAGGACCCCAAGACCACGGGCGAAGAGGAAGAGAAACCCGCGGATGCTTCACCGCTCGGCTACCCGTTGCCGGGTGTAAATCGGTGGTTCAGCTCGAGACCAATGGCCCGTGGCCAGCGACCGCAATAGATGCCAAGCACCATTTGGCGGGGCTGGCTTTCTGCAAGTCGTGCCCAATGTCGCGGGGTGACCAGGTCCACCTCGGCGGCGGCACGCCGAGCGGGGTTGGAGACGATTGCCCCGTGGGGTCGGGTTACGATCATCCGCCCTGCCCCTTCCTGCCATTCTGCCGGCCGTAGACCTCGAGGTAATCGATGCCGGTGCTCCCCGGAGCTCTTGCGATCGGCTTGCCGTTGGCCTTGGCGTACAACGCCAGTGGGTTAAGGGCGGTGCTGACCCGCTGTTGCCGGGCGTGAGTCTCGGCCTCCTGGCGTAAACGTTCAGCCTTGGCTTCGGCCTCTTGGAGCTCGATTCGCTTCACAGCTTGTGCCCGGCAGGCGGCACGAGCGGCAGCGCTGGCGAACGGACTGTTCCGGTTCTGGGGCTTCATGGTCACTCCTCCACGCCATAAGCGGTGATGATGAAGCCGTGCCGTATCTCATCACGACGAGGGTGGTGGTGGAGATAGGGCATCTTCACCTCGAGGCGGGCGGTTCCATAACTTGCATTGGGAGTCGCCTCCTCCAGGTCGGCGTAAATTCGATTGAGGTCGGCCAGGTCTTCGCTCAGATCCTCGACCTTCGCCACCAAGGCAGCTTCGCGGGCCGCCAAGTCGGCTTGCCTCACCCGGTCCAGGGCTGTCCGGTAGACAGCTCGAACCGTGGACAAGGTTTGCTCGGCGCTCTCCAGCTTGCGCTCCAGGCCTCGGCGGGCGTTGGCCATCTGCCGGCACTCGGCTTGTTCCTTAGCCAGCGCATCGGCGGCCTTGCTGGCAGCACTCCGGGCGGCCTTCACGTCCTCGCTGGCGGCCTCACCAAGGGCGGCCAGGGCTTCGGCCTCCTCGAGGCGCTCCCGGGCGGCTTGCTCCGACTCCTCGGCCAGGTTCAACGGCCCGCTGTCACCGTCCATGTTCTCCAGCACGGCTGCGATGCGGTCACGCTCCACTTCGGCGGCCTCGACCTGCTTTTGCATGTCGCCCAGGGAGGCGGCGCTGGCCTTGGGGGCCTGCCCCTCGAGAGCTTCCAACTCGGCCAGCACGGCATCCCGCTGGGACGTCAGGCGCTCAAGCTCTGCGCTGGCCTCGTCCAAGGCGGCACGGTGGCGGTGGATGGCATCCAGGGTTTCGCGGGCAAACGCGTCCCGTTCGGGGCTCGCGTGCCGGTCGTTTGCACGGATGATGCGGCTCAGCACATCGGCCAGGCTCTTGGCCTCCGTCGCGAGCTCCTCGGGCGTCTCATCGTTCTGGAAGTGGTAGTGATAGGCCCGCATGGGCATGGCGGGGTTGCTGTTCGCGGCTCGGATGGCGTACTCCAGCCCGTTGCGGGCACGGTCCAGCTTCTCTTGCACTTGGCCGATGCCGGTCACTTCGGCGAGCTCGCCTTGTTTTGCGGCGACAGCGTCGAACCAATCGGTCCAGCTGGTGAAGGTGCGGGCACTACTTTTCGTCTTCGCGGTGGTGGCCATATACGGCTCCTTTTCTGTGTCTCAATGCCGGCAGGGGCCGGCGCGGGCATCACGCTTCGGCTTCGGTGTAGTCGTCATTGATAATCGCCTGGTACATCTGCTCCCTCAGTGCGTCGGTCGTCTGCTCCACCAGGTCGATGGCCTCGTGTGGTAATCCGGCATCGCGCTCGAGCATGTCGGCCAAGCTGTCCAGGCTCGAGGCAACGGCCTTGGCCAGGCGGCTCATTTCCTGCTGCACCTCTTCCGCGGGCACCAAGTTTCTCAGCTCTCGCTCGAGCTTGATGCGCTCGTTCTCGGACTGGTACCAGGCCTTGCGGTCCTGCGGGTGCATGTCGCCAACGTCAGGCGCTCCAGTGGCCTCTCCCTGCCGTGCGGTGATGGCGTCCACCACATCAGCCAGGCGGTACACGGGATTGCCCCGCAAGGTTCCAGCCGGCGGGATAGATGAATCTCTGATCACGCGGGCCACGGTGCGACGATCGCGGCCAATGGCCTCGGCAATGCGGTTGATGCTCCAGTGATAGGCGCGCTCCTGACTCACCACCTCACCCATGCGGCCTCCTGTACATCAGCGAGCCGGTAGGCTGCGGCACCATGCTCAGGCCGAACGGCACGCAGGCGGCCCCCTGTGCGGCTCTAAGCGACTTGTGGTGGATCACCTTGAAGCGCCGAAAAAATGTCGAGCGCCAGGACTCTGCGCTCCCCGTGGCCGGGGTGGGGTCGCCGCAGGGACCCGCGACTTTATTCGTCAAGCCGAAGGCCATGCCTGCATTCGCTGCGGCCGGCGCCGGCTGGGCGCGATGCGGCCGCCCCTTGCCGGTGGACGCGAACGCGGTGCGAGTTGCGGCGGCACTCATCCCAAAGGCCCTCGTGACCCAGGCGCTTCCCGCTTGGCCGCCTTGGTGGATTTCAGCGTGTAGCTGAATAACTGAAGCTCGCGCTGCGTCTCGGCCTCCCGGTCTACGTGATGGGCCAATTCGCGCATGTAGTTCATTGCCTGATTCGCCAGCCTTTCCACGGAGGCGCTATCATCGATTTCTGTGCCGAAACGAGCACGCTCGAGGATGGCGTCAGCAAAAGCCATGAACGGCCCGTGAACATTCCCTCTGGTAGCTTTCGAAAGCGCTTCGCCGGCTGCCTGGACTTTCGGACACGCCACGCCCGGGCAGCGAGCTCCCAGCGCCTTGAGATTGGCCAGAGCCTGATCGAACTTGCGATGGTGGTAATCACGGCGCTGGCGGGCAGCGGCCTCACGCTCGCGCAGATCGCGGATCACATTGGTCACCATCAGTGGATGCCCCCCGCCCCGCTCTTGTGCTCGGCGATCAGCTTCTGAACCTGAGCCCGCACCAGGGCGTGTGCCCGGCTGGCTTCAAGTTCCTTGTCGGCAGCTTCTCGCATCGCCTGGAACAGATCGGCCACCCGGGTGGCCAGTCGCTGAATCGCCTTCGATTCGCTGGGGCTCACCGTCTTGCGGGACCGCGCCAGCAAGGCAGCTTGGAACTCCTCGAAGGCGGCAGAGATTGCGGCAGAGTCGGTACCAGCGAGGCGGCTGCCCGTAGCCCGCACCTCTGGGCATTCCACCCCCTGGGGAATCTCAACGGTGTCGCGCAAGCGCTCCAGCGCCAGCAAGCGCAGCTCGCGCCAGGCGCCTTGCTTTCGATCGAGGGCAGACCACTCTGCCTTGAGCGCCAGCATTTCCGGGGAGTCACGGAGTGCGGCGGGAACCGCCCCGGGGGAAGTCATTTTATTGCTCATGGCCATCATCCCCCGATCCCCAGCAGGAACTCAGCGCCCTCAGCGTTGGCGCGTAGCTGCACCTTCTCGAGGATCTCCCACAGGATCATTTCCAGCGCCGGCTCCAGGCCGGTGCTGTCGATCTTGATGAGTCCATCACCACTGCGCAGCGCGTCGGTCTTGGCTCGCATCTGGTCAATCTGGGCGCGGATCTGTTCGGCTTGCAGTCGCATCAGCTCGTCCCTCCGCTCCGACTCCCGCTTGATCTCTTGCTCCAGACCCAGCTCCTGCATCCGCGACAGGTCGCCGCTGCCCAGCAGGTCGTAGAAACTGCGCAGCGTTTCGCCGGTGTCTTCGATCCCGACGTTCATGCTCTCGAAGGCGGCTTGGACGCGGGCGGTCTCGGCCTCGACTTCGGCGATTTTCAGGTCCACGCCGAGTTCCAGGGTCTTGATACGCTCGTTGCTGGCCAGGCTCTCCAGCTCCACTTCGTAGTCGAGGATGGCCTGCTTCGCCTTGAGGATCGCATCCTCTGAGCTCAGCACCTCCTCGGCAAGCTCCTTCTGCGACTTGGCGGCCTGGCCTGTCGCTTCGGCCAGGCGAGCCTGGTACTCCTCCTGGATGGCGGCCCACTCCGCAGCGGTGATCTCGCCGCGCACGAAGGCATCACGGTAGTCCAGATACTGATCACGCAGGGTGGTCCAGGGCTCTTCGCCCAAGGCCTCGGCCATCGCCTTGCCGACCTTGTCGGTCTCCATCGCCAGACCGAAGGTCTCGGCGGCGAGCGCCCTGGTCTGCTCGACACTTTCCTCTGTGGAGACGTTGACGATGTCCAGGGCGTTGCCCCAGTTGTGGATGGGGTCGCTGACACCCCGCAGCGACTCCTTGAAGCCGTTGACCACCTCGATCGACTCGGCCACGCTCTGGCGCATCCGGTCGTCGGCATAGCCCATCTCCTCGGAGATCTGCAGGTACTCCTCGAGGGAGACACCTTCGATCGCCTCCTGATACTCCCGCCAGCGCTGGGCCTCTTCGCCGCCGGGGCTCAGGCGGATCCGCTCCAGACGCTCGGCACGGGTCTCGACATTCAGGAACCCGGCCACCAGCTTCTCGAGGAAGGGCAGCGATGCGGCCACGGCCACGGTGATGCCCACCGGGCCCGTCAGGGCAGCCACCACCCCCTTGAACAGCGGCGCCACCTTGGGCAGCACTCCTCCAGTGCCGGCCATCAGAGCCAGCCCCTTGTTCAGCTTGAGGATTACGCCGAGTACGGTGTTTACAGCAATGGCCAGGCCGCCGGCCGCGCCAACGGTGGCGATGATTGCGGGGTTGATTTCCAGGAACCAGTTGGCGAGCTTGGCCACCTGCTCGAGAAACGGTCCGATTGCGGTGATAGCCCCAGCGGTGTAGGCGGAAAGCGTCTCGAAGGCGAGGCCCAGCGTCTCGATCACGGTCACCAGGCCGTCGACGCTGGTGATGTCGGCACCATCGAACAGATCGCTGATCGCCTCCTTGACCAGGTCGATCCCGTTCATGAAGGCGGAGAAATCGGCATTCTCTAGCGCCTCTGGAAGATTGGCAGCCACCTCGAGCATGGCGGCCTCCATGGACTGGAATACCCCCTCCAGCTCATCGACAAAGGCCTTGAGCTGACCGTCATCCAGGGAGACGCCAATGGCATTGAAAATCGCCGCGATGGCCTCCTGGATGCCGCCGAACTCATCCAGCAGCGGGTCGCCCAGGTTGACCAGCGCCACGGTCATCGCGTTCTTGATGCGCTGCGTGCCCAGGTCTACCGCCTCGACCATCTTGTCGTAGGCGGTGGCTGCGGCACCGGCCTTGTCGTCCATGTTCCCGAGAATCTCGGCGAAGGCCCCGGCCACGGGCCCGGTTAGCGCCAGCACCCCCCGGGTGGCTTCGGTAGAGCCGAACAGGGTGCGCATCGCCTCTTCGCTGCCGCCGGTCGCATCGGCTAGGCTCTCGAGGAATCCCTCGAGGCCTTGGGCTCGCACTGCCGTCGCGTCGAACTCGATGCCCAGGTCCCCAGCAAGATCCTTGGCCTGGTTTGATGGGCCGAGGATGGAGTTCAGCGCGGCCCCCACCTGGGTGACCGCCTGACTGGTGGAAAGGCCCTGCCGCGTCAGTGCGGCCACTGCAGAGGCCAGGGTGTCGAAGTCGATACCGAGTTGTGAGGCCAGGCCAGTGACCTGAGGCAGGGAGCTTGCGAGCTCGCCGATGGTTGTCATGCCGCCCTGCATGGCCACAAACAGCGTGTCGGTGTAATCGCTCGCCTCGATGGCCTCTGCCCCGTAGGCGCTCAGGGTGCCGGCCAAGGCCTTGGCGGCGGTGTCGAGATCCGTCTTGCCGCCGACTGCCAGTTGTTCAGCAGCCCCCAGCAGGGTCATCGCTTCGGCGGTGTCGTTGCCGGCACTGATCAGGTTGTAGTAAGCGCCGGTGATGGTGTCGATGGCCTGCGTGGAGCCGGTGGCGTAGTCCAGCACTCCGGCGCGCAAGGTATCCAGGGATTCGTCCGACTCGTCCAGCAGGGTATTGATCTCGCGAAAGCTCGCGTCGAAGTCTCCGGCCACCTTGATGGCCAGGCCGGTGATCGCAGCCCCGGCGCCGAGCAGCGCAGCCTCGGCCTTGAGCACCCCCATGGTAAAATCGGCAAGCGGCTGGGTAGCGCACTGGACGCTCCCGGCCACGCTGTCGATCTGCCGGGTCGCCGACGTGACGCCCGCCCCCATTTGGTCGACGCCCTCGAAGATGATCGCTATCGTTTTTTCCAAGTCGGCCATTGGCCAGTCTCTCTCTGCTCGTGTCTCATCAGGTCCCCGGCATAAGCAAAGGCGCCCACGCGGGGCGCCTCTGGGGTCAGGGTTGAGCTGCCTTCACACCTCGTTGCTCTGCAAGGAACAGTAGCCAGCCGGCAGCATCGACATCACCGGCGTCTGCACGGTGGTCGAGCATCTGATAGAGCTCACGCTGGCGACGCGCCGAAGGGATGATGTTGCGGGTTCGAGGCTTACGATTGCTTGGCTTCATGACAAGTACTGTCCATTTATCCAGTACCATATAGTGTAGTCAAATTCCCTCAAACTTACACATGTTGTGCTTACCTCGTGCGCCCCAGCGTCATTCCCGCCGCTCACACGTCACCGGCGCCGCAAAATGACACTAAGAACAACTCGCGAGAGCAGGCTGTTGGAGCACCTGACACCCCCTTCAGCGAGGTCTTTCCCCTTCCGGCAGGGCGCCAGGCCATCGCTGGCGGGCCGCCGCCAGCGCCTCGTGTCCAGGCACCGAACAGGGCATCAGGAGCACCACCGGTCGGCCGTGCACGCGGAAGCGCCAGCCGTTGAGACGGGAGCGCCGGTTCTGCACGGGTGGGGCGACGGAGTTGTCGCGGATGTGCTCGCACAACTGCTGTACCCAATCCATGTCACGCCCCCTCGTCGGCCTCCAGGATCGCCGCTGGCACGGCATACAGCTTGCGGGCCCCGCTGTGCCCCGGGATGCCGCGCACCTGGCAGGTAAAGCGGCGCTCCTTGCCCTCAGTCAGCAGATAGCCGCCATCGGCCAGCCAGCGGGCCACTCTCCGGGGGCCGAAGCCCTGGCAGGCCTCCTTCCAGCCGTCGGCGGTGAACAGGAAACAGGTGATGCCACGGTGGTCGCCCACGTAACCGGCCCGATCGCGGGTCGGTACCGTGCGAGAGGGACCGTTCAACGGGGTGAAGCGCGATTCACCGTGGCGCTCCAGGAAGGCGCGTACCTGCTCGATGGCTCGGCGTGGCTCGTCATCGCCGCTGGTGCCGCGCTCGGAGAGCCACTCGCGGAACATCACGGTGCAAGCGGTGGTGATCTCCTCAGGGTCCCAATCGACGATGCCCCACTGACAAGCCAGTAGACCAGCCGTGACTACCAGGGCGAACTTGTCCCCTACCCGGTAGACCTGGCCACTGGCGCCAGCCGGCAAGGCACGCTTATGGAAGTGGGCGCGCGTTCGGGCGTAGGTCTCGCGCGCCAGCTGCTGCTTGCTGGCCAGGTGCTCGATGAAGCATGCCGCGGCGTGCCCGTAGCTCTCACGGGCCGCCAGGTCGATGCGGTTGGCGAAGGCCTCGCCGCTGTGGCCGTGGGTCTGGTTGAAGGCGCCCAGGCCGGCACCGGCATCGGAGGGCAACACAATGGCGCGCACTGCCTGGCCGGCATAGGAGCGGCCACCCTCACTGGCGATATGGTCGGCGGTGGTCAGCTCACCGGTGGAGAAGAAGATCAGGCGCCAGCGGGCGCGCTCCCGGGCGACACCGGTCTCCTTCGCGCGCCCCTTGCCACGGCCCTCGGCCAGCATGTAGACGACCTTACCGGCCGACCGTGGATCGCACTGGTGGAGCTCGTCCAGGGTCAACAGGCCATCACTGCGGGTGGTGGCGATGCCCTCGAGGCCGTTGGCGGTGTTGTTCCAGCTCTCCAGCAGGGCGTCCGGATCGCCCCACACGGAGTTGGCCACGGTGAGGATGGTGGTCTTCCCGCTGCTCGACTCGCCGTAGAGGTGAAAGCCGAAGCTCTCCTTCAAGTGGCACGGCGCCAGCAGGGTGGGAGCCAGGGCTGCCGCGACACCGAACACCAGTCGGGTGTTGCCTTGGCACAGGGCTGCGACATCGCGCTGCCAGGCCTCCAGGGTCCTGGCCCGGCGGTACCCGTCGGCGGCATGGTCGGCGCGCTGGTAGACGAGACGCTGCTGGCTGGGGTTGCCCAGCACCCGGTCGGGCAACACGTAGGCGTCGCCGTGCCAGCCGGTGCGCTGCGTGGAGGTCATCAACCGGCCTTCCCGGGCGCAGCGCTGGGCGGCCAGGTTGATGTAGGTGGTCAGGAGCCGATGGGCCCGCTGGTTGGCGTCGATCATCAGGCCCATGTCGAGCAGGATGCCGCGCAGTTCCTCGGCGCTGCCCTTGAGCATCGAGGCGGGCATCGCCCATTCCTGGATGAAGCCGGTGTCCGTGGGGAAACGCAACAGGTAGCCGTGGCCACCGGAGTGGACGGCCGCCGTACGCGCTATCACCTCCAACTGGCTGCAGATCCTGGTTGTGCGGGGCTCGCCATCACCGTCGGCGCGGGACTCGTGGACCAGCCAGACATCCTCGTCGATCGAGAAGCCGTCGGGCATGGTGGGCAGCCCGGTCACCACCGGCGCCTCCTTCATGATGTGTTGGATGGCGGATGCCGTCATGGGCGGGGATCTCCTTCGTTGCTCAGCACGTCGAGCCAGTCGAGGCCCTTGGCGTGGTCCGGTATCGGGCAGGGCGGCAGGCACACCCGTACCCGCAGGCCTTGGCGGCCCAATCGGTAGCGCAGGGCGCGCGCCGCTTGCTGGCCGGTACCGCTACGGTCACGGTCGGCCATGATCCACACCGAGCGGATCCCGGTGGGTGGCTCCCAGCGCGCCAGGCCGCCGGCAGTGACACAGGCCCATACCGGTAGGCCGGGCTGGGCGAGGCGCACCGCGAGGGCCGTCTCGACGCCCTCGGTCAGCGCCAGCCGGTCACCCTCCAGGGGGTAGAGGGCGATGGCGGCGCCGTGGGTGGCGCGCTCCCAGGCCGGGCGGGCCAGCTTCTTGGGGCTTGCGACGGGCGCCTTGCCGCGGCCGTCTTGCTGCAGATAGGTGCGGTGGACGCTGGCCAGCTGGCCGTCAGCGGTACGCACCGGCGCCACCAGGGCGGGGAAGTCGCCGAGGCGTTGGGGCCGGTCCTGGTCGTCGACCTCCCAGTACGCCAGCCCCGGGTGTGCCCGCCAGCCGGGCGGCAGGTCGCCGCGGTCGATCAACTCGCCCAGGCCGCGATGCCGGAGATAGGCCAGCGCGGTGGCGCTCTGGCACAGAGGGATGGCTGGCGCCAGCATCTCCTTAAGGCGCTGGCGCCGGTCGGGCCGCGGGCCGCCCGACAGTTCGCGTCGGGGTGGTGACGGTCGGCGGGGCGAAGTCGCGGCGGCGGCGTCCAGGCCGAGCCGCTCGCCGATGTCGCGGGCCGCAGCCTCCGCCGGCAGGTCGGTCAGGCGCTGCCACCAGGTCCAACCATCGCCCGCGCCGCACTGGTTGCAGATCGCGCCGCCGGTGGCCTCCCAGTCCGGGAACAACCGGAAGCGATCGCGGCCGCCGCACACCGGGCACGGCTGGTGCCGGCGGTGTGTCCAGTGGCGCAACTCCATCACCTGGGGCAGCAGGCTGCCCCAGCGGTGACGGGCCTGCTCGACCACCTTGCCGACCGGGCCGGACATTACGCGGCCGCCCGCTTCGAGCGCCTGGCCAGCATCGCCGAGGTCCACGCGACGGTGAGAGCCTCGATGGTCTCCAGCCGGTGCCTGATCATGATCAGCGCCGGCACCACCGGGCTGAGCGGTTCGAGGTGTTCCGCGTTCGCCGTGAACCAGAGGATGATTTCCGTCACGCCGCCCAGCAGGGTACCGAGGCCTTCGCCGGCATCGAGGCGCGACGAGTCAGAGGTCAGGTTGGCCAGGCGCCGGAGTTCGATCAGGGACAGATCGCTGGTGTCGGCGTTCTCCTCCCCCTGGTGGGGCTTCGTCTCCAACAGCAGCTCCGCCAGGCGGGTGGCCAGCAGCACCTCCTCGGCTATGTAGCCTGCCAATGCTTCGGCGTGGCCGCTGCTCAGGGGTGAAGTGAACTGCGGGCCATATTTCTCGCGCTGTCCACGCCGTTCATCTTCGGAGAGCGACAGAGCGCGCAGCAGGCCGTATGTGCTCGCCAGCTGGGCGTGGGCGTCGCGCATCAGGGCCTGGGGGTCGAGGGCGATCGAGGTGTCGAGCTTGGTGGTCATGGTATGGCTCCAGGTGGTTGTCGTGTTGGTGCTCGGGCGGCCGGGTCAGCCGATCCCGTTGGGTTCGTCCTGGTCGATGATCTCGGCTTGTTCATGCGTCATGCGCACCTCCCCGGAGACGCTCCGGCCACTCTCCGCTGTGGTGGATCATCCAGGCCTCGATGATCAGTTCGCCGAGGCGGGCCGCGGTCTCACCGTCCAACAGATCGCAGGCGCGGATGATCTCTTCAGCGCCCTCGATGCGATTGAGGGCGTCCTCTCGAGGACGGGACCGGCGTGGTGGGCTGTTGCGCCGCAAGGCACGGGCGTGGCTCCTGGCAACGAATGACCAGGGCAGGTTCCTGGCGGCGATCGCCTCCAGCTCTTCGATCAGTAGGGCAGCCGCGTTCATGACTGCCCTCCTTGGCCAGCGGCCTCGGTATCCACGGCATGGGCCACGTTGGCCAGCGCGAAGGCTAGGGCATCGGCATCGTCGCCATAGTGAACGCGAGTGGTGAGGGTGCGGGGTTCGCCGCCGGTCAGGAAAGTGGCGTCGAACTCGCGGTTGCCGAGGCGCTTGATGATGCAGGCGTCGGGCCGGCCGGTGCGTTCCAGGGCCTCGCGCCAGTTGGCGGCACGTATCTCCAGGCGCTCACCAGTACGGGCCAGGTGGACGATGAAGGGGGGGCGAGTGTCCGCGTCCCTGGCAGGATTCGTGTCGTCCGCCTCGGCAAGCGTCCAGCGCTCATCACTAGCGAGTTCTCGCCGGGCCATTTCCTTACGGACGGTCATGAGCTCTTCGATTTCCTGAAGACCCCAGCCGTCAGCACATAGGATCAGGGCCAACCATGTCTCCGGGAGCAGTTCGCGCTGGCGTGGGGGCTCTCGGTCATCGGCCGCCGCGGCGCGTGTAGCTTGCCGGCGGGCGAACTCTGTCACAGCCTGCGCCAGCAAGGGCACCAGGGTCGGGTCGTCCTGCTGGAGTTCCTTGATGCGGGCCAGGCTCTGCCGCTCGGACGGCTCAAAGCGTGCGAAAGTCATGACGCCACCTCCTGCTCGCTTGCGCGGGCTTCCAGGTGACGGGCCTTCGCCATGTGCGCGTTGTAGCGCTTGAGGCGCACGGACGTGCTGGAATCAGCGAACAGGGCGGCACGGGCGCAGGCACGATGGTAGGCGGCACGCGCAGACGGATTGCGGGTGGGGAATAGGCGCAACTTAGCCATGGTGGAGACTCCGTGTGTGTTGTCGGAGCCGGCCCCACTGTCGCCAAACAGGATGGGGGCGGCTGTACGCAGGTTGGCGAACCGGCACACACGGAAACCGGCAGACCCGAAGGTCTCCCACGCACAGCCGCCATAGACGTGAAGTCCAGACGCAAAAAAAGCGCCAGATTCACGAAGGGCGCTTGTGCGCCGCGTGTATTTCCGGTCGCCAAACCGGGTCACGGATTTTGCCGTGACGCTTGAAGCGTAGACCGGTGCTATAGGCGAGGTCAATACTTGGTGGCCACTATGGGGGTGACTGGAACGCTCACCCCTTACAGGAGCGATCAACGAGAGCATCAGGCTGTCTCACTGCACGGTTCGACGGTGCTGCCTTCCTCTTCGCTTTCTTCCCGCATGCGCTCCCAGGCGGCCAGCTGGTGAGCGGCGGCGTCACGGGCGCGCTCGTCGAGCCAATAGACCTTCGCCCAGTAGTGTTCGCCATGGCTGTTCGTCATCTTGCGTGGCTCACGGCAGACCGGAATGCCCAGGTCGCGCTGGATGGTGCTCACGCTGGTGTTGAAGTAGCGGGCACCGATCTCGCGCTCGGCTCGCTGGCAAGTGGTGCTCTCGGCCTCGTAGAGGTGCCGGAGGGCGCGCTCGAGTACGGTGGGGCGTGACATGATGGCGATCTCCTCAGTGGTCAGCGGCAGACGCGCCGGCCAGTGCGGCGGCGGTTGAGGGGAAGGCTCTGGATTGCTCGAGCCACGCGGTCACATCGGCGAGGCGGTAGCGGACTTGGCGGCCACGCTTGACGAACACCGGAGCGGGGCGGCCGAGCAGCGTGCCAGATCGGCGGGCGTCGCGGCCGGTCCGGGGGCTACATGGGATCAGATAAGGGAAAACTTGCTGCTCGCTCAGCTCGATCAGGTGCGGCGCCAGGCCGGCGCGCTGGGCTTCGAGGATCTCGGCCAGCACCCGGCCGCGCTCGGTGCGGTAGGCTTCAGGGCTGGTGGTGGGGGTGTCGCTGGACTGCGTACTGGTGGGCATGTTTAGGCCACTCCATACCGTGGTTGACGTTCACGGGTACAGGGTGGCGGGCGGCCTCGTCGGTATGTAGCACTACAAAACGCTGCAGAGTGTTTTAGATACTCCTAATCTTTATTGCGCCGCGGCTTGATCTTGGCTACCTCCCACAGCTTGGTTATGACCAGTCGTTGCTTTCCGCTCGCATCAAGGTTGCCCCTTAGCAAAGTTTCATCCAGTCGCTTGCGCACTTCCCTAACCAGCGTTTCACCTGTAAAGCCGTGCTTCTCTGCGATCGGCTGGCACGTTTCCCGGTCAAGGGGATACTTATCGGCGCCATGCTTTTCTCGGAGGTCGATAAACTCATTCACTGCCTGCTGGCGCTTTGCCAAACCATACTCATCTCGCTTTCCCTTGTGCATCAGCAAGTCATGTTTTCCATACTCGCCTGGATAGCGGTCGCGCCTGTCCAGATAGCGCGTAGCCATTTCGGCCAGAGTGGCCAGTTCTTCCGGCTGCAAAAGGTGGTATCGACTATGCCCCATCAAGGCGGGGTCATAACGCTTGCCGCTGACTTCCTCAAAGGCGAATAGCAACTTGCCTTTTATCGCTCCATGCTCACGAACACGGCGGTTGCGTTCCATGCAAGCCGCGCCCTTTTCTGCGGTCGCTCTACTGTGCGCCTCGTCCAGCGTCATGCCAGTGGTACCAGCCAAGTATAACCTGAGCGTATCGAGCATCTCGGCTTTCGTATCCGCACCATGCGGCGCTTCCATATCCAGCAGCAGCCGGGCGGCATTATTTTGCCGCTCCAGGTAGTCGCTCAGCCGGTCAAGCACGCTGTCCAAGTCGGCTTGAATCGCCTTCAGTTCGTCATCGTATCGCTTGCCCTGGTCGCTATATCCGCACTCTCGGTCATCGGGGGCTTGGGTACGATGGACGAGAACAGGCTCTCCATCGCGGATTACGTAGCATCCTCCGGAACGGCGCCCCTTGCGGCGTTCTAAACCGCTTGGTGTCGGCTTGTCGTCTGGCATGACTCACACTCCCCAGTGTGATCCCCAGGAAGGTGAGCTGGCGAGCGGTGGGGAAACCGCCTTTCGGCCCGTCGGCCTAGCCAGCTGTCGTCATCGTGGCTCAGGGCCAGCCAGTTGCCAAGCCCGGGTGGCCATGTACCCAGTAGTACCCACTATATAGAGAAAGAAATATATATATAGTGGGTACGCTTCAGCCGCTCAACCATGCGGCCTACAGCGTGCCGTACCCGCTGTACCCGGTGTATCCAGTCAAATCAGCGCCGCGCTTCTCTTTCCCTGCTCAGGTAGCGGTCGCAGGCTGCGTCTCGCCCTGGTCGCCGGCGTTGCCCAGCAGCGCCTGGTAGTCGCGGCCGAACCGGTTCACGAACTCCCGCTTGTGGTCGGGCGCCAGGTGACCGTAGTGCTCGATGGTGGTCTGGATGTCGGCGTGCCCCATCAGCCGGCTGACGGCCAACAGGTCGGCACCCTTCATGATCAGCTGGCTGGCGAAGTTGTGGCGCAGGCTGTAGAGCTCCAGGTCGGCGGGTAGGGGCCGGGGGATCTGCACCTTCTTGGTCAGGGCTGCGGTGTGCTCCTTGATGCGCCGCCAGTGCCGGCTGATCGCCGTGTAATCGTAGCGCTCGCCGGTCTTCGGGTTGGCGAAGACGTAGCCGGTGGCCGGCTCGCCCTGTTGCTGGTGCCAGGCCTTGAGCACTGCCACCGCCTCGGGAGAGAGCGGGAAGGTCTGCGGCTCCGGCCGCTTGTGGGCGATCTTCTCGACCACCTTGCGGATGGTGGCGAAGGTCAGGTTGACATGTTCCCAGCGGAGACCGTGGAGGTCCCCGGGGCGGAAGCCGGTGTAGAACATCAGCAGGATCAGCGGAGGCGCATAGTCGACATAGGCAACGCCATCCAGGTCGGGCAGCCAGGGCTTGCCGTGGTAGCGGCTGCGGCGGCGCTCCTCTCGGCGCTGTTCCTGATAGGCCTCGATGCCGGCGAATAGCGCGACCACCTCCTGGTCCTCGAGGTAGCGGCGTGCGCTGGTGGCCTCAGCCAATTCCTTCTCGGTGAGAGCCGGCCGCTCCAGCTTGACCCCCTTGATCGGGTTGGTGTCGATGGTGCCACGCTTGGCAGCGTGGTTCAGCAGCGTCTGCAGGGCGCCGTAGGCTCGCTGGCAGGTGGAGAACGCCAGCCGGCGCTTCTCCATGGCGGCCTGCCAGCGCTCGACGTCGGCGCGGGTGAGCGAGCCCAGCGGCCTGGTCATCCAGTCGGAGAACTCGCGGCGGAGCGTCTGCAGGGTCGCCTTCCCTCGCTTACGCCGGTTCTGGTAGAGCTCATACGGCCCATCGAGGTAGGCCGCCAGGGTCTGCTGCTCCAGATCGCGAGCGTGATCACGCTTCGCCTGGCGATCGGCGAGGGGATCCTCCCCCTGGTAGGTGGCGCCCAAGGTTTCGTGGGCCATCTTGCGAGCCTGGTCGGCGGTGAGGGCCGGGTAACGTCCCAGGGTGATGGTGCGCTCCTTGCCAGCCACGTTGCGATAGGTGAGGCGCCAGCTGGTCGCTGCCTTGCGGCGGATCAGGTGGAAGCCACCGAGCAGGGTGTCCCACAGGCGCTCTGCAGGGGAGGCGCTGGCATGGAAGTCGGCCGCGGTGCGGGCGGTGATCTTGGCCTTGCGGCGGGCACCGGGTTCAGCCGGCCGGGAGGGGGTGGTTTTCATGCGCCAGCTCTCCGGGTCAGTAATGGGTCAGTAAATGGCAGGATAAACCAACGACAACGCCGTGCATTAGCTGCCGCGACATCTTAACCTATATAGCTGATTTCACGGCGCTTTGCGTCGATAGTTGACGTTGAGTGTCGTTGCTGTATCATGCCCGCTCGTCTTTGGTAAGGGTGAGGTCGACGGTTCAAATCCGTCCATGAGCTCCATATCGAAAAGGCGAGCCCGGGCTCGCCTTTTCTCTTTCTTCCCCGCGTCGAGGAAGGGGCGGGAAAGGGGTTGCCAGAAGAGGCGGCTTCCGCTATCATGGCGCCCGCTGTCGTGCAGGCCGCTCGCAAAGGGTGGTTGCGGAGCAGATACAGGCCAGTAGCTCAATTGGCAGAGCAGCGGTCTCCAAAACCGCAGGTTGGGGGTTCGATTCCCTCCTGGCCTGCCAGTCTTCCCCAGGCTGGCGTTATCCCATATACTTTCAAGTTTCGATTGCCGCGCCCTGAGGAGTCTCGTTTTCATGAAGCATAGCGCCGAGGTGCAGGAGTCGCGCCGCGACGGGCTCAAGTGGGCGGTTGTCGTCACTCTGCTGGTTCTTGCCGTTGTCGGCAACACCTACTTCGCCGATCTGGGGCTCATCTATCGCGTGCTGGGCGTCGTTGCCCTGAGTGTCGTGGCGGCGCTGGTCGCGTTGACCACCGCTCGCGGGCGCGAGCTCACCGAGCTGGCCAGGAGCGCGAAGAAGGAGATCCAGCGTGTGGTGTGGCCGACGCGTCCCGAGACCGTGCAGACCACGGGCATCGTGCTGGTTGCCGTGCTGGTGGTCGGTCTGATGCTGTGGCTGATCGACACCCTACTTGGCTGGGCGATGTCCGGCGTCATTGGTTAGGAGCTTCCATGTCCAAGCGTTGGTACGTCGTGCACGCCTACTCCGGCTTCGAGAAGCATGTCATGCGCTCGCTGATCGAGCGCGTGAAGATGCATGGCATGGAGGACCGCTTCGGCGAGATCCTGGTGCCGACCGAAGAAGTCGTCGAGATGCGTGATGGCAAGCGTCGCAAGAGCGAGCGCAAGTTCTATCCCGGCTACGTGCTGGTCGAGATGGAGATGGACGACGAGACCTGGCACCTGGTCAACGAGACCCCGCGGGTCATGGGGTTCATCGGCGGCACCAAGGAGAAGCCGGCACCGATCACCCAGAAGGAGGCCGATGCCATCCTGCGCCGGGTGAAGGACGGCACCGACAAGCCGCGCCCCAAGACGCTGTTCGAGCCGGGTCAATCGGTGCGCGTGGTCGACGGCCCCTTCGCCGACTTCAACGGCGTGGTGGAAGAGGTCAACTACGACAAGAGTCGCCTCCAGGTCAGTGTGCTGATCTTCGGTCGCTCGACTCCTGTCGAACTGGAATTCGCGCAGGTCGAGAAGGAATAGCCACTCGGCCTGACGTTTGCGATGCGGCCCCGAGCGGGCCGCGTAACCCGGGGAGCCGAAAGGCGCTACTACCCAACTGGAGTCAATCATGGCCAAGAAAGTACAGGCTTACATCAAGCTGCAGGTCGCGGCTGGCAAAGCCAACCCGAGTCCCCCCGTGGGCCCCGCGCTGGGTCAGCACGGCGTCAACATCATGGAGTTCTGCAAGGCGTTCAACGCGGCTACCCAGGACATCGAGCCGGGTCTGCCCACGCCGGTGGTCATCACCGTCTACTCCGACCGCAGTTTTACCTTCGTCACCAAGACCCCGCCTGCCGCGGTCCTGCTGAAGAAGGCCGCTGGCATCAAGTCCGGCTCCGGCGAGCCGAACAAGAAGAAGGTCGGTACCGTGACCCGCGAGCAGCTCGAGGAGATCGCCAAGACCAAGGAGCCGGATCTGACCGCTGCCGATCTCGACGCCGCGGTGCGTACCATTGCCGGTAGTGCCCGCAGCATGGGCCTGAACGTGGAGGGTCTCTGATCATGGCCAAGCTTACCAAGCGTGCGAAGCAGATTCGCGAGAAGGTCGACCCGGCCAAGGTCTACTCCCTGGAAGAGGCCGTGGCACTGCTCGCCGAGCTTTCCACCGTCAAGTTCAAGGAGTCGCTGGACGTCGCCATCAACCTGGGCGTCGACCCGCGCAAGTCCGACCAGGTCGTGCGTGGCGCCACCGTCATGCCCAACGGTACCGGCAAGGACGTGCGTGTCGCCGTCTTCACCCAGGGTGCCAACGCCGATGCCGCCAAGGAAGCCGGTGCCGATATCGTCGGCATGGACGACCTGGCCGAGCAGGTCAAGAAGGGCCAGCTCGACTTCGACGTGGTCATCGCCTCGCCGGACGCCATGCGTGTGGTCGGCCAGCTGGGCCAGATTCTCGGTCCGCGCGGCCTGATGCCGAACCCCAAGGTCGGCACCGTGACCCCGGATGTCGCCACTGCGGTCAAGAACGCCAAGGCCGGCCAGGTGCGGTTCCGTACCGACAAGAACGGCATCATCCACACCACCCTTGGCAAGGTCGACTTCGACGCCGCCGCCATCCAGGGCAACCTGGAAGCGCTGGTCGCCGACCTGAAGCGGCTCAAGCCCAGCACCTCCAAGGGTATCTATTTCAAGAAGATGACCCTGTCCACCACCATGGGCCCGGGCATCACCGTCGATCACTCCGCGCTGGTCTGAGCGGCAGTTCGACGGCAACAGGCAAGAACTTTGCGGTCCCCGTGCATGGTTGCAGAACGTGCCGGCGGGGCACCGTCAAAGACCGCAGGCGCCGCCCCTCCTCGTGCAGGGCGGCTTAATCTCCCGCCGGGAGGCCTGCGCAGATGGTGTGCCGCCAGAAGCCTGGTGAGCACCATCACCCAGGACTCCCGTCCCGGCGCTCACGCCCCGGGGCGGGAGAGATGGTAACCACCGGAGCCCTCGTTCGAGGTTCCGGCACGAAGGAGTGATCACTGTGCCCCTAGCACTCGAAGGCAAGAAGGCGATTGTTGCCGAGGTCAGTGCAGCCGCCAAGGATGCTCTCTCCGTCGTAGTTGCCGATTCTCGCGGCGTCGCGGTCAGCGCGATGACCGACCTGCGCAAGCAGGCCCGCGAGAATGGCGTGCAGATCCGTGTTGTCCGCAACACCCTGGCACGCCGCGCCCTGTCCGGAACTCCCTGGGAGATTCTGGAGGAGTCCTTCTCCGGTCCGACCATGCTGGCCTTCTCCTACGAGCATCCGGGCGCTGCCGCCCGCCTGTTCAAGGAGTTTGCCAAGGGCGAGAAGGACTTCGAAGTCAAGGCGCTGGCCTACGAAGGCGAGCTGATCCCGGCGAGCGACATCGACCGCCTGGCAACGCTGCCGACCTACGACGAGGCGATCGCCAAGCTGATGTCCGTCATGAAGGAAGCGTCTGCCGGCAAGCTGGTCCGTACCCTCGCCGCGCTGCGCGACCAGAAGCAGGAAGCCGCCTGATCGGGCGAACTCCTGCGCGCAGCTCGAATCGAATATTGAATCCTCGAGCTCTCGGTCCACCGAGGCTCCCGCAAAGTTAGGAATTGTGACAATGGCACTGACCAAAGAAGACATCATCAACGCCGTCGCCGACATGTCCGTCATGGAAGTCGCCGAGCTGATCGAAGCGATGGAAGAGAAGTTCGGCGTCTCCGCCGCTGCTGCCGTCGTGGCCGGTCCGGCCGGTGGCGAAGCCGCCGCTGCCGAAGAGCAGACCGAGTTCGACCTGGTGCTGACCGCTGCCGGCGACAAGAAGGTCAACGTGATCAAGGCCGTCCGCGAGCTGACCGGCCTGGGCCTGAAGGAAGCCAAGGGTGCCGTCGACGGCGCGCCGGCGACCATCAAGGAAGCGATGTCCAAGGAAGATGCGGAAGCGGCCAAGGCCAAGCTGGAAGAGGCCGGCGCGAGCGTGGAGCTCAAGTAATCCTTGTGCCCATGGCTTCACGCGCTGCGTAAGCTTCCACGGCTGGTGGCGGGACACCCGCTGCCGGCCTTTTTCTGTTGTCACTGGCCTCTGCATGAGCAGAGCCGCCAGCCGAATTCCGAAGGCGAGCAACCCGACGTGGTGCTTGCCTTCATCGCCTGACGGAGCCGCTCCCGTCGGGTGGCGCCGACCACGCATCGGTCACCCATGGTGAACAAGCTGGGGAATACAGATGGCTTACTCATACACTGAGAAAAAACGCATCCGCAAGGATTTCGGCAAACTGCCCCAAGTGATGGATGTGCCCTACCTGCTGGCCATCCAGCTTGATTCCTACTACGACTTTCTCCAGCAGGACCGTTCTCCCGAGGAGCGCCTCGAGATCGGTCTGCATGCGGCCTTCAAGTCCGTCTTCCCGATCGAGAGCTTCTCCGGCAATGCCGCCCTGGAGTACGTCAGCTATCGTTTCGGCACCCCGGCCTTCGACGTCAAGGAGTGCCAGCTGCGTGGCGTCACCTATTCGGCTCCGCTGCGGGTCAAGGTCCGGCTGATCATCTACGACAAGGAGTCGTCGAACAAGGCGATCAAGGACATCAAGGAGCAGGAAGTCTACATGGGGGAGATCCCCCTGATGACCGAGAACGGCACCTTCGTGGTCAACGGCACCGAGCGGGTCATCGTTTCCCAGCTTCACCGCTCGCCCGGCGTGTTCTTCGACCATGACAAGGGCAAGAGCCACTCCTCCGGCAAACTGCTCTACTCGGCCCGCGTGATTCCCTACCGCGGCTCCTGGCTGGACTTCGAGTTCGACCCGAAGGACAGCGTCTTCGTGCGTATCGACCGCCGCCGCAAGCTGCCGGCCACGGTGCTGATGCGTGCGCTGGGCATGAGCGCCGAGGAGATCCTCGACGAGTTCTTCGAGACCAGCACCTTCCACATCGAGAAGTCCGGCTTCTCCGTGGAGCTGGTGCCGTCGCGCCTGCGTGGCGAGACCGCCACCTTCGACATCAAGGACGGCGAGGGCAACCTGATCGTCGAGGAAGGGCGCCGCATCACCCAGAAGCACATCCGGCAGCTGGAGAAGGCCGGCCTCGAGCGTCTCGAGGTGCCGATGGAATACCTGTTCGGCAAGACGCTGGGCAAGGATCAGGTCGACCCCAACACCGGCGAGCTGATCTGCCCCTGCAACACCGAGATCACCCCGGATCTGCTGGAGAAGATCGGCCAGGCGGGCATCACCAGCCTCGAGACCCTCTACACCAACGATCTCGACTGTGGCCCCTTCATCTCCGATACCCTCAAGCTGGACACCACCGGGTCCCAGCTCGAGGCGCTGGTCGAGATCTACCGCATGATGCGTCCCGGCGAGCCGCCCACCAAGGAGGCCGCCGAGACCCTGTTCCACAACCTGTTCTTCACCGAGGATCGCTACGACCTCTCCGGTGTCGGTCGCATGAAGTTCAACCGCCGCCTGCGTCGTGACAGCGACACCGGCTCCGGCGTGCTGGATCGCCGCGACATCCTCGACGTGCTCAAGGAGCTGATCAATATCCGTAACGGCTTCGGTGAAGTCGACGATATCGATCATCTGGGCAACCGCCGCATCCGCTGCGTCGGCGAGATGGCCGAGAACCAGTTCCGTGTCGGCCTGGTGCGGGTCGAGCGTGCGGTCAAGGAGCGTCTCTCCATGGCCGAGAGCGAGGGCCTGATGCCCCAGGACCTGATCAACGCCAAGCCGGTGGCGGCGGCGGTCAAGGAGTTCTTCGGCTCCAGCCAGCTGTCACAGTTCATGGACCAGAACAACCCGCTCTCCGAGGTCACCCACAAGCGCCGCGTCTCCGCGCTGGGCCCGGGCGGCCTGACCCGCGAGCGGGCCGGCTTCGAGGTGCGTGACGTCCACGCCACGCACTACGGCCGGCTGTGCCCGATCGAGACCCCGGAAGGCCCGAACATCGGCCTGATCAACTCCCTGGCCACCTACAGCCACACCAACAGCTACGGCTTCCTCGAGACCCCGTACCGCAAGGTGGTGGACCGTCAGGTGACCGACGAGGTGGTACACCTCTCGGCGATCGAGGAGGGTGACTTCATCATCGCCCAGGCCTCCGCCACCGTGGACGAGGCCGGCAAGCTGGTCGACGACCTGGTGCAGGTGCGCCACAAGGGCGAGACCACCTTCATGCGTCCCGAACAGGTCACCCTGATGGACGTCTCCCCACGCCAGGTGGTCTCCGTGGCGGCGGCGCTGATCCCCTTCCTGGAGCACGACGACGCCAACCGCGCCCTGATGGGCTCGAACATGCAGCGTCAGGCGGTACCGACCCTGCGTGCCGAGAAGCCGCTGGTGGGTACCGGCATGGAGCGCTTCGTGGCCCGCGACTCCGGCGTCTGCGCCGTGGCACGCCGCGGCGGCGTGATCGACTCCGTCGATGCCAAGCGCATCGTGGTGCGCATCAACGAGGACGAGATCATCGGCGGCGAGGCCGGCGTCGACATCTACAACCTCACCAAGTACGTGCGTTCCAACCAGAACACCTGCATGAACCAGCGCCCCATCGTGCGCCCCGGCGACGAGGTGGCGCGCGGCGACATCCTGGCCGACGGTCCCTCGGTGGACATGGGTGACCTGGCCCTGGGCCAGAACATGCGCATCGCCTTCATGCCCTGGAACGGCTACAACTTCGAGGACTCCATCCTGCTCTCCGAGCGGGTGGTCCAGGAAGACCGCTTCACCACCATCCACATCCAGGAGCTCACCTGCGTCTCCCGCGATACCAAGCTGGGGCCGGAGGAGATCACCTCCGACATTCCCAACGTGGGCGAGTCGGCACTGGCCAAGCTGGACGAGGCCGGCGTGGTCTACATCGGTGCCGAGGTCGGGCCGGGCGACATCCTGGTCGGCAAGGTCACGCCCAAGGGCGAGACCCAGCTGACCCCGGAAGAGAAGCTGCTGCGGGCGATCTTCGGCGAGAAGGCCTCCGATGTGAAGGACACCTCGCTGCGGGCCCCCACCGGGATGCGTGGCACCGTCATCGACGTGCAGGTGTTCACCCGCGACGGCGTGGAGAAGGACTCCCGTGCGCTCTCCATCGAGCAGATGCAGCTCGACGAGGTGCGCAAGGACCTGCAGGAGACCTACCGCATCGCCGAGGACGCCACCTTCGAGCGCCTCAAGCGGACCTTCTCCGGCCAGTCCGTCAACGGTGGCCCCAAGCTCAAGAAGGGTGACATCCTCTCCGACGAGTACCTCGAGGAGCTGCCGCGCCAGCAGTGGTTCAAGCTGCGCCTGCAGGATGAGGCCCTCAACGAGCTGCTGGCCCAGGCCGACGAACAGCTCGAGAACCGTCGCCGCGAGATGGACGAGCGCTTCGAGGACAAGAAGCGCAAGCTCACCCAGGGCGACGACCTGGCGCCGGGCGTGCTGAAGATCGTCAAGGTCTACATGGCGGTCAAGCGTCGCATCCAGCCGGGTGACAAGATGGCCGGCCGTCACGGCAACAAGGGTGTCATCTCGGCGATCATGCCCGTCGAGGACATGCCCTTCGACGACAATGGCGAGCCGGTGGACGTGGTCCTCAACCCGCTGGGCGTGCCGTCGCGCATGAACGTCGGCCAGATCCTCGAGACCCACCTGGGCCTGGCGGCCCGAGGCCTCGGCGTGAAGATCGAGCAGATGCTGCGCGAGGCGCGCGACCAGCAGGTCGGCCAGATCCGCGACTTCCTGGGACAGGTCTACAACACCGAGGGTACCCGGGTCGAGGACCTCGACTCGCTGACCGATGACGAGGTGATCGCCCTGGCGAAGAACCTGCAGAGTGGCGTGCCGATGGCCTCGCCGGTGTTCGACGGCGCCAAGGAGGGCGAGATCAAGCATCTGCTCAAGCTGGCGGGCCTGCCGGACTCCGGTCAGATGTGCCTCTATGATGGCCGTACCGGCGATGCCTTCGACCGTCCGGTCACCGTCGGCTACATGTACATGCTCAAGCTCAACCACCTGGTGGACGACAAGATGCATGCCCGTTCCACCGGCTCCTACTCGCTGGTCACCCAGCAACCGCTGGGCGGCAAGGCGCAGTTCGGTGGCCAGCGCTTCGGCGAGATGGAGGTCTGGGCACTGGAAGCCTATGGCGCCGCCTACACGCTCCAGGAGATGCTCACCGTCAAGTCCGACGACGTGGAAGGGCGCACCAAGATGTACAAGAGCATCGTGGATGGCGACCACACCATGCAGGCGGGCATGCCGGAATCCTTCAACGTGCTGGTGAAGGAGATCCGCTCGCTGGGCATCGACATCGAGCTCGAGAGCTGAGGCGGCCGACGCTTCACAGAATGACGGTCCGCGGGGGT
The DNA here is from genome assembly GCF_049166755.1 of Halomonas terrestris. NCBI lineage: Bacteria > Pseudomonadati > Pseudomonadota > Gammaproteobacteria > Oceanospirillales > Halomonadaceae > Halomonas > Halomonas terrestris. The sequence goes on from NZ_JBMHFZ010000030.1 coordinate 28,084, forward strand.
GGCAACACCCCCGCCCATGACAACTCCGCAGCGGAGCCGACCCCATGAAAGATTTGGTGAAAGTCCTCAAATCGCAGTCTCAGTCCGACGAGTTCGACGCGATCAAGATCACGCTGGCGTCGCCGGACATGATCCGCTCCTGGTCCTTCGGCGAGGTCAAGAAGCCCGAGACCATCAACTACCGCACCTTCAAGCCGGAGCGCGACGGCCTGTTCTGCGCCAAGATCTTCGGCCCGGTGAAGGACTACGAGTGCCTGTGCGGCAAGTACAAGCGCATGAAGCACCGCGGGATCATCTGCGAGAAGTGCGGCGTCGAGGTCACCAAGGCCGCCGTGCGCCGCGAGCGCATGGGCCATATCGAGCTGGCCTCGCCGGTCGCCCACATCTGGTTCCTCAAGTCGCTGCCGTCGCGCATCGGCATGTTCCTGGACATGACCCTGCGCGACATCGAGCGCGTGCTCTACTTCGAGAGCTTCGTGGTCATCGATCCGGGCATGACCACCCTAGAGCGCGGCCAGCTGCTCAACGACGAGCAGTACTTCGAGGCCCTCGAGGAGTTCGGTGACGACTTCGATGCCCGCATGGGTGCCGAGGCCGTCCAGGCCCTGCTCAAGGACATCGATCTCGAGGAGGAGATCGATCGCCTGCGCGAGGAGATCCCGCAGACCAATTCCGAGACCAAGATCAAGAAGCTCTCCAAGCGGCTCAAGCTGCTGGAGGCCTTCTACAACTCCGGCAATGCCCCGGCGTGGATGGTCATGGAGGTGCTCCCGGTGCTGCCGCCGGACCTGCGTCCGCTGGTGCCGCTGGACGGTGGCCGCTTCGCCACCTCCGATCTCAACGACCTCTATCGTCGGGTGATCAACCGCAACAACCGCCTCAAGCGGCTGCTCGACCTCAATGCGCCGGACATCATCGTGCGCAACGAGAAGCGCATGCTGCAGGAGGCGGTGGATGCCCTGCTGGACAACGGCCGTCGTGGCCGTGCCATCACCGGCTCCAACAAGCGCCCGCTGAAGTCCCTGGCCGACATGATCAAGGGCAAGCAGGGCCGCTTCCGCCAGAACCTGCTGGGCAAGCGAGTCGACTACTCGGGTCGTTCGGTGATCACCGTGGGCCCGACCCTGCGCCTGCACCAGTGCGGCCTGCCCAAGAAGATGGCACTGGAGCTGTTCAAGCCGTTCATCTACTCCAAGCTGCAGGCCAACGGCCAGGCGTCCACCATCAAGGCCGCCAAGAAGATGGTCGAGCGCGAGCTGCCGGAGGTGTGGGACATCCTCGCCGATGTCATCCGCGAGCACCCGGTACTGCTCAACCGCGCCCCGACCCTCCACCGCCTGGGTATCCAGGCCTTCGAGCCGCTGCTGATCGAGGGCAAGGCGATCCAGCTGCACCCGCTGGTGTGTGCCGCCTACAACGCCGACTTCGACGGTGACCAGATGGCGGTTCACGTACCGCTGACCCTGGAAGCCCAGCTCGAGGCGCGGGCACTGATGATGGCCACCAACAACGTGCTGTCACCGGCCAACGGCGAGCCGATCATCGTGCCTTCCCAGGACGTGGTGCTGGGGCTCTACTACATGACCCGCGAGCGCATCAACGCCAAGGGCGAGGGCATGGTGTTCGCCAACCTCAACGAGGTGGAGCGCGCCTTCGGCACCCAGCACGTCGACCTGCACGCCCGGGTCAAGGTGCGCCTGACCGAGGTGGAGATCGACGAGGAGACCGGCGAGAAGAGCGAGCATCGTCGCCTGTATGACACCACCGTGGGGCGTGCGCTGCTGTTCCGCATCCTGCCCGAGGGCGTGCCCTTCGCGCTGGTCGACCAGTCGATGAAGAAGAAGGCGATCTCGAAGCTGATCAACGAGGTGTATCGCCGTGCCGGGCTCAAGCCGGCGGTGATCTTCGCCGACCAGCTGATGTATACCGGCTTCCGCCTGGCCACCTGGTCCGGTGCCTCCATCGGCGTCAACGACTTCGTCATCCCGGATGCCAAGGCCGAGATCATCGAGGCGGCCGAGGACGAGGTGAAGGAGATCGAGGATCAGTTCTCCTCAGGTCTCGTCACCGCGGGCGAGAAGTACAACAAGGTGATCGACATCTGGTCCAAGGCCAACGACAAGGTGGCCCGGGCGATGATGGACGGCATCGAGAAGGAGACCGTGACCGACCGCGACGGCAACCAGGTCGAGCAGGCGTCCTTCAACAGCGTCTTCATCATGGCCGACTCCGGGGCGCGTGGCAGCGCCGCGCAGATCCGCCAGCTGGCGGGCATGCGCGGCCTGATGGCCAAGCCGGATGGCTCGATCATCGAGACACCGATTGTCGCCAACTTCCGTGAGGGCCTGAACGTCCTCCAGTACTTCATCTCCACCCACGGGGCGCGCAAGGGCCTGGCGGACACGGCACTCAAGACCGCCAACTCCGGTTACCTGACCCGTCGCCTGGTCGACGTGGCCCAGGACATGGTGATCACCGAGGCGGACTGCGGCACCGAGAACGGCCTGACCCTGCACCCGGTCATCGAGGGGGGCGACATCATCGTCTCCCTGGCCCAGCGGGTGCTGGGCCGCGTGGTGGCCCGGGACGTCATCGACCCGGCCACCGAGGAGGTGTTGATCCCCCGCGGCACCCTGCTCGACGAGGCCTGGTGTGCCGAGCTCGACACCATGGGCGTCGACGAGGTCGTGGTGCGCAGCGCCATCACCTGCGAGACCTCGCACGGCGTCTGCTCGGCCTGCTACGGCCGTGACCTGGCGCGTGGCCACCAGGTCAACATCGGTGAGGCGGTGGGCGTCATCGCTGCCCAGTCGATCGGCGAGCCGGGTACCCAGCTGACCATGCGGACCTTCCACATCGGTGGTGCGGCCTCTCGGGCCTCCGCGGTGGACAGCGTCCAGGTCAAGCACGGCGGCAAGGTACGCCTGCACAATATCAAGTATGTCGAGCGCAGTGACGGCAAGCTGGTCGTGGTCTCCCGCTCCAGCGCCCTGGCCGTCGCCGACGACCACGGCCGCGAGCGCGAGTACTACAAGCTGCCCTACGGCGCCGAGCTGTCGGTGCGCGACGGTGATGCCGTCGAGGCTGGCGAGGCCGTGGCCAAGTGGGATCCGCACACCCACCCGATCGTCGCCGAGGCCGAGGGTACCGTGCAGTACGCGGACATGGACGAGGGCCTGACCATCCACCGCAGCGTGGACGAGATGACCGGTCTCTCCTCCATCGAGGTGATCGAGGCCGCGGCGCGGCCGATGGCCGGCCGCGACAAGCGCCCGATGATCCTGCTCTCGGGCGATGACGGCAAGCCGGTCACGGTCACGGGTTCCGACACCCCGGTGCAGTACCTGCTCCCGGGCAAGGCAATCGTCACCGCCGACAACGGTGCCCGCATCGGCGTGGGCGAGATCGTTGCGCGTATCCCGGTGGAGGCGTCCGCCAACAAGGACATCACCGGGGGTCTGCCGCGCGTCGCCGACCTGTTCGAGGCGCGCAAGCCGAAGGAACCGGCGATACTGGCCGAGATCAGCGGCGTGATCAGCTTCGGCAAGGAGACCAAGGGCAAGCGGCGCCTGACCATCACCCCCGAGGGTGGCGGCGACCCGTTCGAAATGCTGATCCCGAAATGGCGCCAGATCGCCGTCTTCGAGGGCGAGAGTGTCGAGAAGGGCGAGGTGATCTCGGATGGCCCCAGCAACCCGCACGACATCCTGCGTCTGCTGGGCGTGGCGGAACTGGCCAAGTACATCACCGCCGAGATCCAGGACGTCTACCGCCTGCAGGGCGTGGGCATCAACGACAAGCACATCGAGGTGATCGTGCGTCAGATGCTGCGCAAGGTGGAGGTCACCGATTCCGGCGATTCGGACTTCATCCCGGGCGACCAGGTCGAACTGGTTCGAGTGCTCGAGCAGAATCACTTCCTCGAGAAGGGAGAGAAATTCCCGGCCAAGTACCAGCGGGTGTTGCTGGGGATCACCAAGGCCAGCCTGGCCACCGAGTCGTTCATCTCCGCGGCCTCCTTCCAGGAGACCACGCGGGTGCTGACCGAGGCGGCGGTGACCGGCAAGCGCGACTACCTGCGCGGCCTGAAGGAGAACGTGGTGGTGGGACGCCTGATCCCGGCCGGTACCGGCCTGACCCACCACGCGGAGCGCAAGCGCAAGCGTGAAGACGCCGATCGCCTGCTCCACCCGTCGGCCCTCGATGTCGAGCAGGAGCTGGGCGCCCAGCTGACTGCCCTCGACTCGGATGACGACGAGATCTGACGCCCGGGCCGCCGGCCTGGCGTCCTGCCCTGTGGGCGGGACGCCAGGCTTGACGGCCGGCCTCGTCAGCCATTAGAATGCGCAGCCTTTAACAGTGGGGCGGGTACGCCCGCGCCCGCTGGAAAGGCAGCGCAGTACAGGAAAGCGAGCGGCTACCTCGCTTCCGCCAAGGCAACCCATTGGAGCAATAGATGGCAACGATCAATCAGCTCGTGCGCAAGCCGCGCAAGCGCCCCGTCAGCAAGAGCGACGTGCCGGCGCTGCAGGCCTGCCCGCAGAAGCGCGGTGTCTGCACCCGCGTCTATACCACTACCCCGAAGAAGCCGAACTCGGCCCTGCGGAAGGTGTGCCGTGTGCGCCTGACCAACGGTTTCGAGGTTTCTTCGTACATCGGCGGTGAAGGCCACAACCTCCAGGAGCACTCCGTGGTCCTGATCCGTGGCGGCCGTGTCAAGGACCTTCCCGGTGTGCGCTATCACACCGTGCGCGGCGCCCTGGACACCTCCGGCGTGCAGAACCGCAAGCAGGGTCGCTCCAAGTACGGCACCAAGCGTCCCAAGGTGTAATCGGGTGGCTCACGCCACCTCTACTGAATACATGGCATCGGTCTGATAAGAGTAAGGTCGAGCGCGCCCACGGCGATCGTCTCGGGTTTACCTGAAGGACCCTTTACAGAGGGCTTATCATGCCTAGAAGAAGAGTTGCAGCCAAGCGCGAGATCCTGCCGGATCCCAAGTTCGGAAGCGAGCGCCTGGCGAAGTTCATGAACCACCTGATGGTCAGCGGCAAGAAGTCCGTAGCTGAGCGTATCGTCTACGGTGCGCTGGACAGGGTTGCCGAGCGAAGCAAGGAAGAGCCGCTGGAGGTCTTCGACAAGGCGCTGGAAGCCATCCAGCCGATGGTCGAGGTCAAGTCCCGCCGCGTCGGCGGCGCGACCTATCAGGTGCCGGTGGAGGTTCGTCCGTCACGCCGCCAGGCGCTGGCCATGCGCTGGCTGGTCGATGCGGCCCGTCGCCGTGGAGAGAAGACCATGGTACAGCGCCTGGCCGGCGAGATGCTGGACGCCGCCGAGGGCAAGGGCTCCGCGGTCAAGAAGCGTGAAGACGTGCACCGCATGGCGGAAGCCAACAAGGCGTTCTCGCACTACCGCTTCTAAACGCATCGCCAACCAACGGGGAGTTCCACCGTGGCTCGCAAGACTCCACTAAACCGCTATCGCAACATCGGGATCGTCGCCCACGTCGATGCCGGCAAGACCACCACGACCGAGCGCGTGCTGTTCTACACCGGGATCAACCACAAGCTGGGCGAGACCCACGAAGGTGCCTCCACCACCGACTGGATGGAGCAGGAGCAGGAGCGTGGCATCACCATCACCTCCGCTGCCGTCACCACCTTCTGGAAGGGCATGAACCACCAGTTCGATGAGCACCGCATCAACATCATCGACACCCCCGGGCACGTGGACTTCACCATCGAGGTGGAGCGTTCCCTGCGTGTTCTCGACGGGGCCGTGGTGGTGCTGTGCGGCTCGTCCGGCGTCCAGCCCCAGACCGAGACCGTGTGGCGCCAGGCCAACAAGTACGAAGTGCCGCGCATGGTGTTCGTCAACAAGATGGATCGCACCGGCGCCGACTACTTCATGGTGGTCGAGCAGCTCAAGGAGCGACTGGGCGCCAACGCCGTGCCGATCCAGATCAACTGGGGCACCGAGGAGGAGTTCAAGGGCGTCATCGACCTGCTCGAGATGAAGGCCATCCTGTGGAACGAGGCCGACCTCGGCGCCACCTATGACCTCGTCGATATCCCGGCCGAGCTCCAGGAGACCGCCGAGAAGTATCGCGAGGAGATGGTCGAGGCCGCCGCCGAGGCGTCCGAAGAGCTGATGGACAAGTACCTCGAAGAGGGCGAGCTCACCAAGGAAGAGATCAAGGCTGGCCTGCGTCGCCGCACCCTGGACAACGAGATCGTGCTGGTCACCTGCGGCTCGGCGTTCAAGAACAAGGGCGTGCAGGCGGTGCTGGATGCTGTCGTCGAGTACCTGCCGTCTCCCACCGAGGTCAAGGCGATCGAGGGCGAGCTGGACGACAAGGACGGCACCATCGCCACCCGCGAGGCGGACGACAGCGCCCCCTTCGCCGCCCTGGCCTTCAAGATCGCCACCGACCCCTTCGTCGGCACCCTGACCTTCATCCGCGTCTACTCGGGCGTGCTGAACTCGGGCGACAGCGTCTACAACTCCGTCAAGGAGAAGAAGGAGCGCGTCGGTCGTATCGTCCAGATGCACGCCA
>NZ_JBMHFZ010000031.1:0-29656 GCF_049166755.1 Halomonas terrestris
TGAAAAAAACGACGGCTCGGGGAGCCGTCGTCAAGACCGTGACTAGCAATGAGAGGGAGAAACCACGGCAGGAGACTGGCGGGCCCTGCCCTGATTGTGGCGCCTCATCAACGCCACGACTCCAAGGGTAATGATTCTCATTTGTGGCGTCAACATGAATGCGAATCTTTTTTGTTTGATCCCGGCGCTAGCCGGCGAGCTGCAGCCACAGGGGAAGTGTCAGCATCGCCAGCAGCGTCTGACCGGTGATCAGCGCCGCCATCAGCTCGGCGTCGCCACCCAGCTGTCGGGCCAGGATATACGCCGAGGTGGCGGTGGGCAGGGCCGCGAACAGCAGGGCCACGTCGCGGCTCACCGGGTCGAGCCCCAGGGCCAGGGCGAGCGCCAGCACCAGTGCCGGCATCAGCACCAGCTTGACCAGGTTGGAGGTCCAGACGCCGCGGTCCAGCCGGATCAGTGAGGCCGGTCGCAGTGCCACCCCCACGGCGACCAGGCCCAGCGGCAGGGCCGCGCGGCCCAGCAGCTCCACGGTGGCGCCGCTCCAGCCGGGCAGGCCGATGCCGCTGAGATTGAGGGCGATGCCGATCAGGCAGCCGAGGATCAGCGGGTTGCGTACCAGGGCGGCCAGGCTGCGGCCCAGGCTGGAGGCCCCCAGGGTGCCGGCGGCGATGAAGCTGGCCACGCACAGCACGTTGACCACGGGGACCATCAGCGCCACCGCCACGGCGGCCACGGTGGCGCCGGCCCCGCCGTGCAGTGCCGCGGCGCCGGCCACGCCCACGTAGGTGTTGAAGCGCAGGGCCCCCTGGAAGGCGGAGGTGAAGGCCGGGGGACCGAGCCGGAGCCGTCCGCGAAGAAGCCACAGCAGGGAAGCGAACAGCCCCATGGCACCCAGCAGGGTCAGGGCCAGCCGGGCGACCGGCACCTGGCTCACATCGGCGCTGGCCAGGGTCGAGATCAGCATGGCGGGAAACAGCAGGAAATAGATCAGCCGCTCCATCTGTGGCCAGAAGTCGCCACCGGGTTGTCGTCGTCGACCCAGCACGGCTCCCAGCAGGATCAGCAGGAACAAGGGTCCCAGTGCACTCGCCACTCCCTCCATGGATGCCTCCTCATCGTGCCGCCCTGCGACATCCTTGCGCAGTCTGCCCAGGGCAAATGCTGATAAGCTTACCTTCATCCTGCCACCTGTGGAGTGCTTCTTTCGCCGCCATGCCTGATCGCACCCTGATGGAAACCGGTGTCTCGCGATCCCCGCTGCTGCGCCTGCTGATCCTGGCGACACTGGTGGTCATCGCCGTGGCTCTCTGGTACCTGACCAGCTACAGTCTTCGCGGTGGTGGCGAAGTGCGCTGGTTCGCCCCGCAAACGCCTTGCGACTTGCACGCCGGTCCCTGCACGGCGACCCTTGACCAGGGGGCCAGCCTCACGCTGGAGGCCAGGGTCCCCGGGCGCATCCAGGCGCTGGAGGTCCTGCCGCTGGAAGTGGTCCTGGGGGGGCTCGAGGCCGAGTCGGCACGCGTCGAGTTCGTCGGCCGTGACATGGACATGGGGCTGCACCGCTTCCCGCTCGCTCGCGATGGGGAGGGCATCTTCCGTGGCGAAGGCCAGGTATCGATCTGTACCGAGTCGATCATGCCATGGCGAGCGAAGGTGGTAGTGGAGACTTCCCGGGGGCGTCTGGGAAGCTGGTTCGATTTCGATGTGGAGCGACGTACACCATGAAGCGACAGGGGATCTGGATAGGGCTGGCAGTGATCGTGTTGATCATCGCCCTCAGCGGGTATGCCTGGTATCAACAGCAGGCCGTCCGCGGTACGGGCAACGGGCCCCAGGGAGGCCCCGTCGAACTGCCTTCCACCCGTGGTGACTTTGCGCTCACCCAGCTCGACGACGACCAGCTGGCAGTGCTCTTCTTCGGTTACACCTATTGCCCCGACGTCTGCCCCATGAGCATGGCCGTGGTGCGCCAGGCACTCTCCGAGCTGGACGAGGCCAGCCGCGAGCGGGTGGTGCCGGTGATGGTGTCGGTGGATCCCGAGCGGGACACCCTGGAGCGGTTGAGCGAATACACCGGCTACTTCGGCGATGCCTTCATCGGTGCCACCGGCAGCCAGGAGCAGCTGGAGGAGATCGCCGAACGCTACGGCGTGGTCTGGCGCCGCGTGGAGACGCCGGAATCGGCGATGGAGTACACCATCGACCACAGCTCGTCACTCTACCTGGTCGACCGGGAGGGCAGGATCCGGAAGCGAGTGCTCTATTCCCCCGCCCCCCATGCCCTGCTCTCGGCCCTGGAGAGCGAACTGGGCGGCTGACGCGCCTGCGGCATCAGCTGTCCGGGGTCTCCTCCAGGCGGTCGATCATGCCCATCAGGGCCCGCACCTGGGTTCCCTGCCGGGTATCGTGGAGGGGATTCAGCTGCCAGGTGCTCTCGGCAAAGCCCCACCAGTCCCAGCAACCCTGGGGATTGGCCAGGCTGGTCTCTGCCTGGGGATAGAGCACCACCCGACGATTGCTGGCCGCCCACTCGTTCAACCCGTTGTGGCGCACGAAGGTCTCGTCGAGCTGACTGGCGCCCATGGCACAGCCATGCAGCGCCACGGTCAGGCCGCAGCCGCCTTCCCTGCACCCCTCCGGCACGAACAGGTAACCGGCGTCGTCGAGGCCCTTGGCGTCCTGCATCGCCGCCTGGTCGAAGCGCATCAACTCACCGCGTGGCCTGTCCTCCCCGGGGGGGACGAGGTCGCCGTGCAGCCAGCCCAGCGCTTCCCCGGCGATGTCCAGGTCGCAGGCCAGCAGGTGGGTGCCGCCCCCACCACGGCAGTCGGTGAGCGTGGTGGCGGGCAAGGGCTCCCCACGATGACCGACCGGCCAGCCATGGCCGATGCCCTCGCTTTCCAGCAGGTGTAGCTGCCGGTCGGGGTCCTCCAGCCAGTCGCGGAACTGTTCGGCCAGGGCGCTGCCCAGGGTCGGCGACACCGTATCGTCCGCGTCGCCATGCCAGACGAACACCCGCAATCCGGCAAGCGCCCGGGGGGCGCCCACCAGGTCGCGCTCCAGGTAGTCCTGGTGACGCAGGGCCAGCTCGTCCAGGCGGGGTGGTCCGAGCCGGGTGGTCATGCACTGGCCCAGGGCCCGGCGCAGGGTGCCCTGGGCGCAGGACCAGGGGCCGGCGGCAAGCACGCCAAGCCCGGAGAACCGTTCGGGCCAGGCGACGGCGAGCTGAGTGGCCATGTAACCACCGGAGGAGATACCGATGACACTGATGTCATCGGCGTCAATGCCCAGCCGGGGTGGTTCGGGAAGCCGTTCGGAGGCGGACAGGGAGGCCGCCGGCACCATCAGGGCGAGGGCGGCGGCAATGGCGAGCTTGATCATGGATGGCGGTCAGTCAGCGTCCACGCCCAGCAGCTCGACCTTGAAGATCAGCGTCTCGTGGGGACCGATGGGGCCCTGGCCCTGGGCGCCATAGGCCAGCTCGGAGGGGATCACGATCTCCCAGGTGTCGCCGACGCTCATCAGCTGCAGCGCTTCCTGCCACCCCTCGATGACCTGGCCGACCCGGAAGCTGACAGGCTCGCCGCGCTCGTAGGAGCTGTCGAAGACGGTGCCGTCGATCAGGGTGCCCTCGTAGTGCACCTCGACGCTGGATTCGGGGCCGGGCGTGGCGCCATCGCCGGCCTCCAGCACCCTGTACTGCAGGCCGGAATCGGTGACCTCGACGCCCTCCTCATCGGCGTTGGCGGCCAGGAAGGCCTCGCCGTCGACACGGTTGGCCTCGGCCAGCTGTTCGGCCTCGGCCTCGCGGGCTGCCATCGCCTCCTGCTGGAAGCGCATCAGCGCCTCGGCCATCTCCTCGTCGCTCATGGCCAGTTCGCCGCCTTCGAAGACGTCGTGGATGGCCTGGGTGAAGGCGTCGACGTTCAGGTCGGCGACGTCCTGCTGGATGCTCTGGCCCAGGGTCACGCCGAGGCTGTAGCCGAGGCGTTCGTCGTCGGTCTCCGGTGCCGCCAGTGCCAGGGGGGCGGCACCCAGCAGGGCGGTCAGGGATGCGGTGGTCAGCAGTCTCTTCATGAACAGGCCTTGTAGTCCGGGCGCCGGGGGCGCCAGTGCATGGAAACCATGGGACTGTAACAGGGCGGGGCCGGTTCCGCACCAGAGTGGGATGCGGGAGACCGGCCCGGCAGGGGGGGGGTCAGACGACCAGGGTGGGACAGTGGGCCGAGCCGGCCACCCGCTGGGCCACGCTGCCCAGCATCATGCTCTTCTCGCCGTTGGTGCCCTGGGCGCCGATCACGACCAGGTCACACTCGCGCTTGCGTGCAAAGCGCACGATGGTGCGCGACGGGCGGCCGCCCTTGACGAAGGCGCGCAGCCTGTCGGGTTCGGCGCCCAGCTCCAGCGCTTGATTCTTGGCGTGCACGGCGATCTCGGTGGCGTACTCCTTGAGGGCGTCGTCCGGGATGTCCAGCTTGTCGGGCCGGACCATGGAGAGCGAGGCCTCCAGCAGGCTGTGGTGCTTGAACACGCACAGGATGTAGAGTTCGGCACCGGTCAGCATCTGCAGCCCCACGGCCTTCTCCAGGGCCTTCAACGCTCCCTTCGAGCCATCCACCGGTATCAGTATCCGATTGAACATCGTGACCATCTCCTGGGGTTAGTGGACCGGTTTCAGCGGAAGGCCAGGTCGCGCAGGAACAGCGCGATCTGCGGGAAGAGGATGATCAGCGCCGCCGCCAGCACCAGCATGAAGACGAAGGGCGGTGTGCCGCGGATCACCTCCCAGTAGGGTCGCTTGAAGATGGCGATGGCGGTGAAGATGTCACAGCCGAAGGGTGGCGTCGCCGAACCTATTGCCACCTGCAGGGTGATCAGCACGCCGACCAGCACCGGGTCGAGCCCCGAAGCGGCGATGGCGGGAGCGAAGATCGGCGTCAGTACCAGGATCACCACGATGGGGTCGACGAACATGCAGGCGACGAAGAAGGCGATGGAGATCGCCACCAGCACCCCGATCGGTCCGGCCTCGTTGATCCCGAAGGCGGCAAGGAGCGTCTGCGGGATCTGGGCAAAGGAGATGATCCAGGAGAAGCCGTTGCCCACCGCCACCAGGATGAAGACCACGGCGGTGATCAGGCCGGTGGACTTGGCGATGGTGTAGATGTCCGGCAGCTTCAGTGAGCGGAAGATCACGAACTCCAGCAGTACCGCATAGAGCACGCAGGCCGCGGCGGCCTCGGTGGGACTGAAGATGCCACCGTAGATCCCGCCGACGATCAGCACCGGGAAACCCAGTGGCCAGAGGGCGTCGCGCACCGACAGGGTACGCTCCTTCCAGGTGGCGCGGGGCTCGGTGGGGACGTCCTTGACGACGGCATAGATCACGCAGTAGACCGAGAACATCGCCAGGATCAGCAGCCCCGGGCCGATACCGGCGATGAACAGTTCGCCGATGGAGGTGCCGGAGATGACCCCGTAGATGATCATGCCGATGCTCGGCGGGATCAGGAAGGCGATGTCACTGGAGTTGATGATCAGCGCCAGGGTGAAGGGGTCCTTGTAGCCGGCCTTGAGCATGCGCGGGCGCAGCGGCGAGCCGACCGCCACCACCGTGGCCTGGGTGGAGCCCGACACGGCGCCGAACAGGGTGCAGGAGGCCGCGGTGCTCACCGCCAGCCCCCCCTTGATATGGCCGACGAAGCTCATGACCATGTTGATCAGGCGGTTGGCCGACTGGCCGCGGGTCATGATGTCGGCCGCCAGGATGAACAATGGCACAGCGATCAGTGCCGTGGGGCGGATGCCGCCCATCAGCTGCTGGATCAGGGTTTCCATCTGGCCGGTACCGCCGAAGGTCATGTAGAAACCGACGAAGGCCGCGGTGGCCAGGGGAATCATCATCGGGAAGCCCAGCAGGAGCAGCACGATCATGATGGAGACGATGATGGTTGTCATGGGGGATTCCTCTCGTGCCCTGCGTCAGACTTCCGTTTCCGTGTCCTTGTAGCCGTCTACCACATGGGTCGACAGGTAGACATCACGGGAGGTGAGGTTCTTGATCGCGGTCAGCAGGTACTGGATGCCGGTGATGGTGAAGCCCACCGGGACCCAGACATACATGATCCACACCGGGATGCTCAGTGACGGCAGCACCCGGCCGCGCCCGTAGACGGTGGTGATGTAGCCGATCGAGTAGTAGCAGAGCACGAACATCACCAGGGAGGTGAACAGGCAGATGAAGATCATCAGGGCGCGGCGCCCGCCGGTGGGAAGGGCATCATAGATCGCCGACATGCGGATGTGTCGCCCATGGCGTGCCGCATAGCCGATACCGGCGAAGGTCACCATCACGATCAGGATGCGATTGATCTCCTCGGCGAAGTGCAGGCTCTCGCCGAACACGAAGCGGCCGATGACGTTGGCGATGGTATTGATGGCCATGAGGATAATCCCCAAGGCGAGGATCACCGCCTCGATCCTGCTGATCCAGGTATCGATCGGCCCCAGGGGACCGGGCAGCGTCGACCGGTAGTTCTTTTCGGATTCTTCTTCAGTCATGTGACCAGACTCCTGAGGGGTTTCCCCGAGAGATGAGTTGTCGCCCTGCTCTTTCTCAAGGGTACGCAACGGGTGGCCGGACCCCCGTGCCGGGGCTTCAACGCTGATTGGCCGCGCCGGACGGGCCGTGAAGGCAAAGGGGGTAGCCTGTCGGCTACCCCCTGCTGGCTGTGATGACGGATTCCCCGAGGGGTCATTCGCTCATCACGGCTTCCAGGTCGGCCTTGAACTGGTCGAGCAGCTCCTGGCCACGCTCGCCGGTCATCTCGACGAACTCCTCCTCGACTTCCGGGGCACGCTCGCGGAAGGCCTGGATCTCCTCCTCGTTCAGGCGTGTCACGGTGACCTCGTCGGAGGCCTCCTGGATCTTGGCCAGGGACTCCTCGGCAAGCCCGGAGATGTGCTCGATGGTGTGGTCGTAGGCCGCATCGGCGGCATCACGCACCAGCTGCTGCTCCTCCTCGGAGAGGCCGTCGAAGAAGTCCTGGTTGGCCATCATGGCGGTGGTGAACCAGCCGTGGCCGGTGAACACCAGGTGGGGGGAGACCTCGTAGAGGCCGCCGGACTCGATCCAGAAGATCGGGTTCTCCTGGCCCTGGATGATGTTGGTCTGCAGGCCACCGTAGACCTCGCCCCAGGGCAGTGGCGTCGGGCTGGCGCCGAAGGCCCGATAGGTGGCGGCGAGCAGCGGGTTGGTCATGGTGCGGATGTTCTTGCCGCGCAGCTCTTCCGGGGTGCGGATCGGCTCGTCGACGGTGATGACCATCTCGCCTTCCGGATACATCTTGAGCAGTTCCAGGCCCTGTTCGGCATAGAGCTCCGGGAACATCTCGTTGATGGCCTTGCTCTCGTCGAAGAACTCGAGGACGGTTTCCTCGTCGGTCGGCAGCAGGTAGGGAATGAAGAAGATCTGTGCCTCGGGAATCAGGGCACCGGTGAAGCCGGGGGACTGGTTGACGAACTGCAGGATGCCCGCCTGGGTCTGCTCCATGATGTCGTCGGACTCGCCGAGTTCGCCGAAGCGATAGATCTGGACGGTATTGTCGGAGTTTTCCTCGATATACTCCTTGAAGGCGACGGCAAATACGTCCTGGACATCGCCCTCGAACTCTTCATGGGCATAGCGCCAGTTGGCGGAATGGGCCGCAGCGGACATGCCGAACAGCAGGGCGCCGATGCTGGCCGTGGTCAACAGCTTGGTTGCCTTCATTCTTGTGTTCCCCTCGCAGGTTGGACTGGTCAAGATCGGTTGATATTGCCAGGTAACGCGCAGGTAAAGGGCCTGCACAGCTAATTTCAGGCTAGCGTGGGCCTCCTGAGGGGTCAAGGGAGCTTTCCAGCCTTTGCAGGGCAGAAAGATGCGATTTTTTCTGTAGTTGCAGGCAATCGGCAAGATGTTTCTCGAGTCCAGCCCGAGCGGGAGGCAAAGGCGTCAGCCGTCCAGCGATGGCCAGCGCTTCCAGGCGGGCGAGGGTCTCCCGCTCGGCCTCGAGCTCGGCCTGCTTGAGGGTGCGACGCAGCTCGGCGACGCCGGTTCGCGCTCCGGCCTCGGCCTTCAGGCTGCGGCGCAGGTGTCGCAGCGGCACCGTGACCTCCCGCTGCCAGCGCCGGATTCCGGCCATGCCGTCGGGGTCGTCGGGCGGGCCGAGGCCGTGGTGGTACAGCCAGCAGTGCCACAGCAGTTCGCAGACGTCCAGACCGGCGTCGTCCTGGAGGTGCAGGCAGGCGGCCTCGACGCCATCCCGGGCGTAGAAGGCGAGGGCGAAGTCCCAGAGTGGGCTGGCGGCGAGCCGGGCCCGCAGAGCGGCCGACATTTCGGTAGAATCGGGGGTCATCTCTCGGCTGTCGTCGTGTCGCGGCGGCAGTCTCACGCACTGCCGAGTGGAGCCAGCATGATCGCACTGCGCCAAGTTTCCCTGCAACGCGGCACCCAGCGACTGTTCGAGGGGGCCGACCTGACCCTGCATGCGGGGCACAAGGCGGGAATCGTCGGTCCCAACGGCGCCGGCAAGTCGAGCCTGTTCGGCCTGCTGCTGGGCCGGCTGGTGCCGGATAGCGGCCAGGTGGAGATGAGCGGCGGCCAGCGCATCGCCCACATGGCCCAGGAGGTGGAGGCGCTGGACCGGCCCATCGTCGACTATGTGCTCGACGGCGATCATGAGCTGCGGCGTACCGAGGCCGAACTGGAGGCGGCCCGCGAAGGTGGCGATGCCCACCGCGAGGCCGAGCTCCACGGCATCATCGAGGCCCTGGATGGCTACAGCGCACCGGCCCGGGCCGCCCAGCTGCTGGTGGGGCTCGGCTTCGCCCAGGCCGACCTCGAGCGGCCGCTATCCGACTTTTCCGGTGGCTGGCGCATGCGGGCCAACCTGGCGCGCACCCTGTTCATGCCCTCCGACCTGCTGCTGCTCGACGAGCCCACCAACCACCTGGACCTCGATGCGCTGCTGTGGCTCGAGCAGTGGCTGGTGCGCTACCCGGGTACCCTGCTGCTGATCTCCCACGATCGCGACTTTCTCGATGCCGTGTGCGACCACATCGTGCACTTCGACCGCCAGGCCCTGGTGCTCTACCGCGGCAACTACACCACCTTCGAGCGCACCCGGGCCGAGAAGCTGGCCCTGCAGCAGGCCGAGGCGGCCAAGCAGCAGGCCCGGCGCGAGGAGATCGAGCGCTTCGTGGCGCGCTTCCGTGCCAAGGCCACCAAGGCGCGTCAGGCGCAGAGTCGGCTGAAGATGCTCGAGCGCATGGGCGACATCGCCGTGGCCCATGCCGATTCCCCCTTCCACTTCACCATTCCCGCCTCCGACAAGATCTCCCACCCGCTGCTGGTGCTGGACGAGGCGCGGCTGGGCTATCGCGACGAGGCGGGCGGCGAGACGCTCCAGCTCGATGGCGTCAAGCTCACCCTGCTGCCGGGGCAGCGCATCGGACTGCTGGGCCCCAATGGCGCCGGCAAGTCGACCCTGATCAAGTCGCTCACCGGGGAGCTGCCGCTGCTGGCCGGCAGGCGGGTGCCCGGCGAGCACCTGGCCATCGGCTACTTCGCCCAGCACCAGCTCGAGGGGCTGGACCTGTCATCCACGCCCTTCATGCACGTGCAGCGGCTCTCTCCCACCGCAAGCGATCAGGAGATCCGCAACTTCCTCGGCGGTTTCGGCTTCCAGGGCGATGACGCCTTCGGCGAGGTGGCGAGGTTCTCCGGCGGCGAGAAGGCGCGCCTGGCCCTGGCGCTGGTGGCCTGGCAGAAGCCCAACCTGCTGCTCCTCGACGAGCCCACCAACCACCTGGACCTGGAGATGCGCGAGGCGCTCACCGAGGCCCTGGCGAGCTTCGAGGGCACGGTGATCATCGTCTCCCACGATCGCCATCTGCTGCGTGCCACCGTGGACGAGTTCTGGCGGGTGGCCGATCACCGGGTCGAGCCCTTCGACGGCGACCTCGAGGACTATCGCGCCTGGCTCAAGGCGCGGCTCGAGGGCGAGCGGCGCGAGGCCCGCAACGACAAGGCCGAACGGCAGGCGGAGGGCCCGGCACCGAAGGAGGATCGCAAGGCGTCCCGGCGCGCCGCCGCCGAGTTGCGCGAGAAGCTGCGTCCGCTCAAGCGACAGCGCGACCGGGCCGAGCAGGCCATGGAGAAGGTCCAGACCGAGCTCGCCGCCGTGGAAGCGGCGCTGGGCGAGGCCGAGCTCTATACCGACGCCGCCCGCAAGGAGGAGCTCACCGGGACCCTGGCGCGCCAGGGCGATCTCAAGTCGCGGCTGGACGACCTGGAGGCCGACTGGCTGGCCGCTGAGGAGGCGCTGGAGGCGATGGAGACCGAGCTGCAGGAGAACGGGGCTTGATGCATTCCGAGCATGACTAGCCGAGGTGAGCGGCGCCGGGGACAGGCCGAAGAGGAGGTCATTTGCCATGGATGGCAAATGTAGCGCCCAGGGATGGGTTCACAGCGCCTCCTCGCAGGCCTGTCGCCGGATCAGCCGCGGAATGCTTCCAGAGCGTCTTGTGCCCTCAGCTCTCCAGCAGAAACGTCACCGGCCCGTCGTTGACCAGCGAGACCTGCATGTTGGCGGCGAACTCGCCGCTGGCGACCTTCGGCCAGGATGCGTGGGCGCGGTCGAGCAGGTAGTGGAAGAGGCGCTCGCCCTCGGCGGGCGGCGCGGCGCTGGAGAAGCCGGGCCGCAGCCCCTTGCGGGTATCGGCGGCCAGGGTGAACTGCGAGACCAGCAGCAGCCCGCCGTCGACCTGCTGCAGGTCGAGGTTCATCCTGCCCTCGGCATCGCCGAACACCCGGTAGTGCAGCAGCTTGTGCACCAGCCGGTCCGCCGCGGCCTCGTCGTCCCCCTTCTCGACGCCCACCAGGGCCAGCAGTCCCTGGCCGATGGCGCCGACCTCGCGGCCTTCCACTTCCACGCTGGCGCGCCGTACGCGCTGGATCAGGGCCTTCATCCGACACGCTTCCTTCTGCCTGGGGATCAGGCCGGGAAGGGTAGCACGTCGGCGGCTACCAGGCGCGGCAGAGCATGATGTCGCAGTGCGGCTCGGCAAGCAGGTGCTCGGTAATCTGGCTCTGGCGGCCCAGCTGACCGCGGCTGCCCAGTGCCAGCAGGTCCGGTGGCTGACGACGCAGGCGGTTCATCAGCACCTCCAGGGGGTCGCCCTGCTCCAGGACCAGCTCCAGCTCCGGTACGTCGTCGAGCTCGGCCATCAGCTGCTCGGTCTCGCGCTCGAGCTGGGTGCGGAGCCGTGCCACCTCGCGGTCGCGCCAGCGGGCATAGTCGCTGTCGGAGCCCAGCTCCCGCTCGCCGGGAATGTCCCAGGCGTGCAGCAGGGTGAGCCGGGCCTCGGGAAAGCGCTTGAGGGTCTCGCGCAGGGTGTGGCGAGAGGTCAGCGAGAAGTCCACCGGGACCAGGATGTCGCGCCACTCCTGGGTGGCCAGGTGGCTCACCGAGAGCACCGGGCAGGGGGCGCTGCGCAGCACCCGGGCCAGGGTGGTGCCGGCCACGAGATCCGGCTGGCCGCGCTTGCGATGGGCACCGAGGATGATCATGTCGACATTGCGCTCGTGAGCCTCGCGGATGATCTCCGCGTAGGGTGAGCCCGCCACGGTCTGGATCAGCGTCCGCGGTTCGGGGAGGGCATAATCCTCGCGGATATCGGTCAGCATGGCCCTCATGTCGGCCACCACCGCTTCCTCCAGGTCATGCAGTACCCGATGCGGCAGATAGGGGTCGAGCACATGGATCACGTCGAGGCGGGCACCATGCTCCACCGCCAGGCGGACGGCTCGGGCATAGGCGGCACGGTTCTCCGCGGAAAGATCGCAGGCGAACAGCAGGGTCTGGGTCATGACGCATCCCTCTGGTGCACGAAGATGATGGGCGCATGGCCCGCGGGTCGGACCTTCAGGATGGGCGGGGCTCGGCCGGGCTGCAAGCCGAATCGGTCACCACCAGGCGTGGAAGTGGTGCACCGGTCCGTGTCCCTGACCCACGTCAAGGCGTCGGCTCTCGGCCAGCGCCGTGGCGAGCCAGGCCTTGGCGGCAGTCACCGCGGTGACGAGGTCGTCACCCAGTGCCAGGCGGGCGGTGATCGCCGAGGAGAGGGTGCAGCCGGTCCCGTGGAGGTTGTCGGTGGCGATGCGCGGCCCCTCCAGCCAGTGCATCGCCCGGGCCGTGACCAGCAGGTCCGGGCAGGCGTCGCCGGCCAGGTGGCCGCCCTTGAGCAGCACGGCCCCCGCCCCCAGGGCGCGCAGCGGGGAGGCCAGGGCCTCCATGCCCTCCCGGTCCCGGGGTTCGGGGCACTCCAGCAGCACGGCGGCTTCCGGCAGGTTGGGCGTGATCAGGTCGGCCAGCGGCACCAGCACCTCACGTACCGCACGGATGCCGGCGTCATCGACGAGGATATCGCCGCTCTTGGCCACCATCACCGGATCGAGCACGATCCAGCGCGGCCGCCGGCGCCCGAGGATGTCGGCCAGGGTCTCGGCCACCTCGCGGCTGGTCACCATGCCGATCTTCACCGCATCGATCTCGATGTCGGCCAGTAGCGTCTCGAGTTGCGAGGCGATAAAGTCCGCCGGCACCGGGTGGACCCCGGTGACGCCGCGGGTATTCTGGGCGGTCAGGGCGGTGATCACGCTGGTGCCATAGGCGCCCAGCGCCGAGAAGGTCTTGAGGTCGGCCTGGATGCCGGCGCCGCCGCTGGGGTCGGAGCCGGCGATGGTCAGCGCGTTGGGAATGGATCGGGAGAGTGTCATGGCGTCATCGTATCGCAGGGAAGTGTCGATCGGTCAGGGAATGGCATGCTGAGCCTGTTCCTGGTCGCCCTTGTCAGCGCGACCCTGCTGCCGGGCGGCTCCGAGGTATGGCTGGCGCGACTCTGGTGCCTGGGCGAGCCCATCGTCATGCTGTGGCTGGTGGCCACCAGCGGCAACACCCTGGGCAGCCTGGTCAACGTCTGGATGGGCCGCTATGCCAGGCGCTTCCAGGATCGTCGCTGGTTTCCCGCCTCGCGGGAGGGGCTGGCCCGGGCCGAGCGCTGGTACTTCCGCTTCGGCGAGTGGAGCCTGCTGGCCTCCTGGGCGCCGGTGATCGGCGACCCGCTCACCGTGCTGGCCGGTATCTTCCGGCTGCCCTGGTGGCGGGCCATCCTGCTGATCACCCTGGCCAAGGGCACGCGCTATGCGGTGGTGCTCCTGCTGGCCCAGCAGTGGCTCGCCCCCCTCTGCCAGTAACGGCAGCCAGCGGATGGGCCCGTCCTCAGAGCACGGAAGGCAGCCAGGTGGCGATGCCCGGGAACAGGGCCAGGGCCAGCAGCATGCCGAGCTGCAGCAGGATGAACGGGATCACCCCCCGGTAGATCGCCGAGGTCGGTACCGACGCCGGTGTCACGCCGCGCAGGTAGAAGAGCGCGAAGCCGAACGGCGGCGTGAGGAAGGAGGTCTGCAGGTTCACGGCGATCATGATGCCGAGCCAGATCGGGTCGATGCCCATGGCGAGCAGTACCGGACCGACGATCGGCACCACCACGAAGGTGATCTCGATGAAGTCGAGGATGAAGCCGAGCAGGAAGATCACCAGCATCACCACCAGGGTGGCACCCACCACCCCGCCCGGCAGCGCCTCGAACATCTCGATGACCAGCTCCTCGCCGCCGAAGGCGCGGAACACCAGCGAGAAGAGGGTGGCGCCGATCAGGATCAGGAACACCATGCTGGTGACCTGGGCGGTGGAGTGCACCACCTCGCGCAGTATCGGCAGGCTCAGGCGGCGGTTGGCCAGGGCCAGCAGGAAGGCACCGAAGGCGCCCACCGCCGAGGCCTCGGTGGGGGTGGCGAAGCCGCCGAGGATCGAGCCGAGCACCGCGACGATCAGCAGCACCGGCGGGATCAGCCCCTTGACCAGCAGGGGCCAGAGGCTGCCGCTGTGGCCCAGTTCCTTCATCAGTGCCTGGCGGTCGGCCGGTGGCGCCGTCTCCGGTCTCAGCCAGGCGGTGACCGTCACGTAGAGGATATAGGCCGCCACCAGCAGCAGGCCGGGCACCAGGGCGCCGATGAAGAGATCGCCCACCGACAGGGTCTTCGGGCTCCATATCCCCATGGCCAGCTGGGCCTGCTGGTAGGCGTTGGAGAGCACGTCGCCGAGCAGCACCAGGGCGATGGAGGGCGGGATGATCTGCCCCAGGGTGCCGGTGGCGCAGATGCTGCCGGTGGCCAGTGCCGGCGAGTAGCCGCGCTTGAGCATGGTCGGCAGCGACAACAGGCCCATGGTCACCACGGTGGCGCCGACGATGCCGGTGGAGGCGGCCAGCAGCATGCCGACCAGTACCACGGCGATGCCCAGGCCGCCACGCAGGGCGCCGAAGGCCAGGGCCATGGCGTCGAGCAGGGTCTCGGCGACCCGCGACTTCTCCAGCAGCACCCCCATCAGCACGAACAGCGGCACGGCGAGCAGGGTCTGGTTGGTCATGATGCCGTAGAGCCGGTTGGGCAAGGCGGTCATGTAGCGGGTCTCGAAGGGTACCGGCACGCCCATGTGCAGCAGCGCATAGCCGATGCCGGCGAAGATCAGCGCGGTGCCGGCCAGCGACAGGGCCACCGGATAGCCGAGCATCAACACGCCGCAGACGGCGGCGAACAGCACCAGGGGGATGAAGTCGAGGAGGGAGGCGAGCACTAGAGGACCTCCTCGTGGCCGGGGGTATGGCCCGGCAGCCGGCCGCGCAGGATCAGGGTCTGGCGGAGCACCTGGGCGATGGCCTGGATCATCAGCAGTGCCACCATCAGCAGGATCAGGCTCTTGAGCAGGAAGACGGCGGGAATCCCGCCGTCCGGCGAACGCTCGAGGATCGACCAGCTGCTGGTCACGTAGCCGAGGCTCGAGAGGGCGATGAACGCCAGCACCGGGATCAGCAGGAAGAGGGTGCCGCCGAGGTCGATCCAGGCGCGGCCGCGGGCGGAGAGTCGACGGTAGAAGATGTCCACCCGCACATGGCCGTCATTGCGCAGGGTCCAGGCGGACGCCAGCATGAACACCATGGCGTGCATGTACATCACCGACTCCTGCATCACGATGCTGTGGATGCCGAGGACGTAGCGCATGACCACGATGGCGAACTGCACCGCCATCATGACGACGACCAGCCAGGCGATCCCGCGCCCGATCCGGTCGGTGAAGCCGTCTAGCCATGCTAGCAGGACCGGTTCACGGTTCGCGGAAGGCATGGAGTGTCTCGTAGAAAGCGAATGGGGGACGCATCATCGCCGATTCGGCGCCAATCGTCATCCCCGGGCCCTCAACGCGTGCTCAGCGAATGTCCCGCTTGAGCTGCGCGGTGACCGCCTGGAGGCAGGCCGGCGGCAGCAGCACGTCCACGGCGATCGGCAGGTGGTCGGAGAACAGGTGGTCGAGGACGCGCACCTCCCCGGCCTCCAGCGAGTCGGAGAGCAGGATGTGGTCGAGTGCCCGGCGCGGCTGCCAGGAGGGGTAGCTGAGCAGCGGGCGTACCGGGTGCAGCGGCAGCGAGGTGCAGAAGCGATCATGGGTGTGCAGCTGCTCCGGGGTGCAGTTGAGGTCGCCCATCACCACCACGTGGCGCAATGGCTGGATGATCTCGCTGAGGTAGTCGAGCTGGCGCACCCGGCCGCGATGGCTCAGCGCCAGGTGGGCGATGAAGATGTGCAGTGCCTCGGGCCCCTCGCCGTAGCGGGCATGGATGGCGCCGCGGCCGGGTAGGGTCCCCGGCAGGC
The DNA here is from genome assembly GCF_049166755.1 of Halomonas terrestris. Lineage (NCBI taxonomy): Bacteria > Pseudomonadati > Pseudomonadota > Gammaproteobacteria > Oceanospirillales > Halomonadaceae > Halomonas > Halomonas terrestris. The sequence goes on from NZ_JBMHFZ010000031.1 coordinate 15,812, forward strand.
GGTGCTCCTCGATGCGGCTCGGGGCCAGTCGCGACAGCAGCCCGTTGCTGTGCTGGGCGATGCGGCCCAGGTTGCGGTTGAGCTGCTGGAAATGGTGCGGGAAGCCGGCGCGGGCCGCCAGGTACTCCACCTGGTTGACATGGTTGGACCGGAAGCTGCCACCGTCGACCTCCTGGAGGCCGACGATGTCGAAGCGGCCGATGACCTCGCTCATCATGTCCAGGCGCCGCATGCGCTTGGGGTGCGGCAGCAGGTGCTGCCAGCTGCGGGTCAGGTAGTGATGGTACGCAGAGGTCTGGATGCCCACCTGCAGGTTGAAGGTGAGCAGCTTCAGGTGGCCGCCATCGAGCAGCGGTGTCCTGGCATCGGCCAGATGAGGCATGTCAGTCCGCACGCTCCTCGCGCACCTTCTCGACCAAGGCATCGGCGATCTGCGGCATGTTGTCGAGGCTGCCGGCACTGCTGGGCGTGACCAGGTAGCGGCCGTCGACCATCAGCGCAGGGACTCCCATCAGGCGCATGGCACGCATGCGGGCATGGGCCTGATTGACCCGGCTCTTGACGCCGAAGGATGTCAGCGCCTGGTGCGCGTCCTCCTCGCTGACCCCGTAGTCGCTGAAGAAGGCGGCGATGTCGTCGACCTCGGTGAGGCTTCGGTTGTTCTGGTGGATGGCATCGAAGAAGTCGGCATGCACCTCCTCGCGGATGCCCAGCTCCTCGGCGGCGTAGAAGGCCAGGGCGTGCTGGTTCCAGTCGCCGCCCATGGTGGCGGGCAGGTGGACCACGCTGACGTCATCGCCGATGTCGGCGTACCAGGCGGTGACGGGGCCCTGCAGGTTGTAGCAGTGCGGGCAGCCGTACCAGAAGGCCTCGGTGACCTCGATCTGGCCTGGTTCGACGCGCGTCTCGACGGCCTCGGGGAGGACCTCGTAGTGCTGGCCTTCCACCAGGGGAGCGGCAGAGGCCAGGGTCGACAGGCCGAGGCCTGCCAGGGCAACCATCAGGGGCTTGAACATCGGGGGATCTCTCCTTGAGTTGCTGCCGGACCATGGGCGGCATCGCTGCCTTTGAGCCCGATTCATGGTCGGGGTTCCCGGGAGGCATGCGGGGGTGGTCGTCACCGGAGACGACGAGGGCGGCCCCGGGGCCGCCCTCGCACGATGATGTCACGCCGGGTGGCGGTGGTGATGTCAGTGCAGGCCGAGTACATAGTTGGCCACGGCCTCCATGTCGGCATCGCTCATCTTGGCGGCGATGTCGCGCATGATGTTGCTCGGGTCGTTGGCCCGCTCGCCGGCGGCGAAGTCCTGCAGGGTGGAGACGGTATACTGCGCGAACTGGCCGGAGAGGGCCGGGTAGACGGCGCTGCCGATACCTTCGCCGGTCGGGGTGTGGCAGGCGGCGCAGGCCGGGATGCCCTTGGACATGTCCCCGGCGCGATAGAGCTCCTCGCCACGGGCGATCAGTTCCTCGTCCGGGTCGGCCTGGCCCAGGCTGGCCTCCTGCTCGGCGAAGTGGGCGGCCACGTCCCAGGCATCCTGGTCGGAGAAGTTGTCGACCTGTCCGGCCATCTCGGGTACCACGCGGTGGCCGTCACGGATGTCCATGATCTGCTTCGCCGTGTAGGACATCTGCTGTCCGGCGAGGTGCGGGAAGGAGGGGGAGGGGCTGATGCCTGCCTGGCCGTGACAGGCGGCGCAGGATTGTGCCTTCTCGCGGCCGGCCGCAGCGTCTGCATCGGCTTGCAGGTCGGCGTGGGCAGTGCCCGCGGCGCCCATGGTGATTGCCAGGCTTGCCAGTAACTTTCTCATCGCTGTTCCACTATCCCGTTACGTTGTTGACCGGTACGTACCCTGGGTGCCGCCCGGATCGCGAAGGCTGCCTGAGCCGGGCCATGCCGCTGCTCGGCGGCCTGGCAGTTCGCGGACGTCGAGGGCGCGGTGGTACACTAGCGTGCCCCGGGTCGCAGACAAAAGACACTGCATTATAACGAATCACCCCGGCCGCGGGAATGCAAGCCGTGGCCCTGCCACCCTCGACCATCGTCAGGACCTGCCCGCCATGTCGCGACTCAGCCATTCGCTCAACTACCAGACCGCCCGCTTCCTCACCAGTGCACCGACGCTGGCGACCTGCCCGCCCGACACGGGGTCCGAGGTGGCCTTCGCCGGGCGCTCTAACGCCGGCAAGTCCAGCGCGATCAATGCCCTGACCCGGCAGAAGGCGCTGGCGCGCACCTCCAAGACGCCGGGGCGGACCCAGCTGATCAACTTCTTCAGCCTGGGAGGTGACAGCGAGCGGCGCCTGGTGGACCTGCCCGGCTATGGCTTCGCCAAGGTGCCGGAGTCGGTCAAGCTGGAGTGGCAGCGCCATCTCTCCGACTACCTGCAGCGCCGCACCTCGCTGCGTGGCCTGGTGCTGGTGATGGATGTGCGTCATCCGCTCTCGGAGTTCGACCAGACCCTGCTGGGCTGGGCCGACGACAAGGGCATGCCGGTGCACATCCTGCTGACCAAGGCCGACAAGCTCAAGCGCGGCGCGGCGATGAGCGCCCTGCAGCAGGTGCGCAGCCGGCTGCGCGAGTGGGAGGACCTGGTCAGCATCCAGCTCTTCTCGTCGCTCAAGGGGCAGGGCATCGACGAGGTGCATGCGCGCCTCGACGCCTGGCTGCTGGACGCCGAATAGCGGGGAAAGGACGGGGCTATCCTGGCGGCAGGCCTGCGCGAGTGGCCCCTTTGGGGTCAGACCCCAGCCAAGCCGCCAGGCCCATCTTGGTGCACCATTCCGGCGGTGTCTCTCTCCGCCGGGGTCTGACCCCAAAGGGAACTTCGGCGCCCCTCGCCGAGGGCTATTGCTGATTTTCCAGCCAGGCGATCAGCTCGGGCAGTTCCCGCACATGGGCCAGGCGGTGGATGCCCGTCGGCAGGCCGACGTCGGCGCCGGCGATCCACGCTGCCTGCATGCCCAGCCGGCGGGCGGGCAGGGCGTCCTCCTTCCACGAATCCCCCACGTGCAGCGCCCGCGACGGGGCCGTGCCCAGCCGGGCCAGTGCCGCCAGGAAGGGGCGCGGGTCGGGCTTGGGGGTGAACATCTCGCCGGCGGCGATGGCCACCGGGAAATGGCGGTGCAGGGCCAGGCGCCGGATGTCGACGTTGCCGTTGGTGATGCTGGCCAGGCGGTAGCGGCTTCCCAGGGCCTCGAGCATGGCTTCCACCTCGGGGTGCGGCGAGACCTCGTGGCGCAGCACCATGAAGCGCTGCATCGCCCGCGCGGCCCATCGCGAGGCGTCGCTGCGCGGCAGGCCATGGGCCTGCAGCAGCGACGCCAGGGCGTGCTCGCGCAGCCAGCTGAAGTCACCACGGCGCAGCGGATAGCGGCGGGCCAGCTCGAGCCGCCGGGCCTGGTACGCCGATAGCGGGAAGCGCTCGGCGAAGCCGACTTCCGGGGCCTCGCCGCGGTGGGCCTGCCACTCGGCCAGTGCCTGGTCGAGCCAGGCATAGTGCCCCGTCTCGGTGCGCTCCATGACGCCATGGTTATCCCACAGGGTGTCGTCGAGGTCGAAGGTGATGGCCTGGAGGGTGACGGTCGTCATCGGTGGTCACCCCGGTCGTCGTCATGGCGGCGGGCCCGCGGGTGGGCGGCATCATAGCTGGCGGCGAGGTGCTGCCAGTCGAGCCGGGTATACACCTGGGTAGTGGACAGGTTGGCATGTCCGAGCAGTTCCTGGACGGCGCGCAGGTCCTGGCTCGACTCCAGCAGGTGGCTGGCGAAGGAGTGGCGCAGCCGGTGGGGGTGGAGGTGCTCGGCGAGCCCCCGGGCCCTGGCCAGCTCGCCCAGGCGCTTCTGGATGGCGCGGTGGCCGAGGCGCCTGCCGCGGACGCCGACGAAAAGCGCCGTTTCGTCGTCTGGCGCCAGCCGGTCGCGCACCGCCAGCCAGGCCTCCAGAGCCTGGCGTGCGCGGCGGCCCACCGGCACCTGGCGCGGCTTGCCGCCCTTGCCGCGCACGCGCACGCGGCGAGGCTGCAGGTCGCCCAGGTCGAGGGTGGCGAGTTCGGCCAGGCGCAGGCCGCTGGAGTAGAACAGCTCGAGCATCGCCTGGTCGCGCCGGGCCAGGGGAGTGCCGTCGTGGGGCGTATCCAGGAAGTGTGCCAGCTGGTCGGCATCCAGCGGCCGCGGCAGGTGGCGGGGCTGGCGCGGGCCGCGGGTCAGGGCCACCGGGTTGTGCGTCAGGATGCCTGCCTGCAGCAGGTGGCCGGAGAAGCGCGAGATCGCCGCACGGCGCCGGGACAGGCTGCGCGGGGCCAGCCCGCGGCCCCGTTCGCCGCCGAGGAAGCGTCGCAGCAGGGTCACGTCGAGGCGGGCCCAGTCGTGGCACCCACCGCGCTGGAGAAAACCGGCCAGTGCTTCCAGGTCGCGACGGTAGGCACTCACCGTGGCGGGGCTGGCGGTACGGGCCAGTGCCTCGAGGAAGGTCTCGACCTCCCGCATCAGCGGGACCTCGCCCCCGGGACGGCTAGCCATGGGGGGGATGGGCCAGGCGCACCAGCAGGCGGGCGACCACGTCGCCGACATACTCGGTGAACAGGGTGTCCATGCTGGCGCGGAAGTGGTCGGGGTCGGGGCTCGCCAGCACCAGGTAACCCAGCGGTTCGCCCAGGGTCAGGCGGGCCAGGGCGCAGGAGCCCGCCTTGCGCGGGGCCTGGGCATGGGGCAGCAGGCGCTTCCAGTCGGTGGGCGTCAGGCGGGTGCAGCGGCTGGTGCGGCCGTCGAGCAGGGCGGCGAGGCGCTGGCCGGCGTGATCATCGAGCACGTGGCGCGGCGGTTGCGGCGGGTGGGGTTCGGCATCGGTGAGGCTGGCCGGGCACCAGAGCGCCACCGCCGAGGTCTGGAAGCGCTCGCTGAGCTGGGTGGCCAGGGCCTGGCCCAGGGCGTCGTTGTTCTCGGCCTCCAGCAGGGCCAGCACCAGCTCCCGGGTGCGCCGGTACTGGGCCTCGTTGTGGCGGGCGGATTCCAGCAGCTGCTCGAGTCGCCACTCGGCCTGCTCGGCGCGGTTGCGCAGGTCGTGCACCAGCCGCTCCAGCAGCGAGGTGGCGCCGCGGGCCTCGGGGTGCGGAACCCTGAGCTGCTGCAGCAGCCCTTCGCGACCGACGAAGAAGTCCGGGTGACGGGCCAGCCACTGGGCCACCCGATCGGGGTCGAGGGTCTTGCGCGGTTCTGGGGCGGCACGGGTCATGGCGAACTCCTTGGGAAATGGCTTCAGCTCAGGGCGACGCGGCCGTCGAAGACGCGCACGGCAGGGCCGGTCATGGTCAGGTGGGTGTCGCCGCCGGCCCACTCGATGCGCAGGTCGCCGCCGGGAAGGTGCACCGTGACCGGGCTCTCGAGCACGCCCTGGCGGATGCCGGTGGCTGCCGCAGCGCAGGCGCCGGTGCCGCAGGCGAGTGTCTCGCCGGTGCCCCGTTCGTAGACCCTCAGGCGGATCTCGTGGGGCGACACGACCTGCATGAACCCCGCGTTGACCCGCCTGGGGAAGCGCGGGTGGGCCTCGATGGCCGCTCCCAGGCGCGCAACCGGGGCGCTGTCGACGTCGTCGACCCGCAGCACCGCATGGGGGTTGCCCATGGAGACCACGCCGACCTCGAGCCGCTCGCCGTCGACCTCGAGGGTGTGCAGCATCCTGTCCTCGGGGGCATCGAAGGGCAGGGCGGCAGGGTCGAAGCGCGGCTGGCCCATGTCCACCCTGACCTGGCCGTCGTCCTCCACCCGCAGGATGAGCGGGCCGCCGGCGGTCTCCACATGGATCTCGTGCTTGTGGGTCAGCCGCTGGTCGCGCACGAAGCGGGCGAAGCAGCGCGCCCCATTGCCGCAGTTCTCCACCTCGCTGCCGTCGGCATTGAAGATGCGGTAGCGGAAGTCCATGTCCGGGTCCCGCGGTGGCTCGACGATCAGCAGCTGGTCGAAGCCGATGCCGAAGCGGCGGTTGGCCAGCCGGCGGATCTGCTCGGCCTCCAGTCGCGCCCGCTGGGTGACCAGGTCGACCATCATGAAGTCGTTGCCGAGGCCATGCATCTTGGTGAAGTGCAGCAGCATCAGGGGGCCTCCTCGTCATCTTCCGGCAGCAGCGCCTCGCCGGCCCAGAGCTCCTCGAGCCGCTCACGGCGACGCACCAGGTGGGCGTGCTCGCCGTCGACCATCACCTCGGCCGGCCGCGGCCGGCTGTTGTAGTTGGAGGCCATCACGAAGCCGTAGGCCCCGGCCGAGCGCACCGCCAGCAGGTCCCCCGGGGCGATGGCCAGGTCGCGCTCCTTGCCCAGGAAGTCGCCGGTCTCGCAAACCGGGCCCACCACGTCGTAGGTGGCGGTGTCGCGGGCGCGGCGGGTATCCACCGGCAGGATCGCCTGCCACGCCTGATAGAGCGCCGGGCGGATCAGGTCGTTCATGCCGGCGTCGACGATGGCGAAGTTCCTGGTCTCGCCGGGCTTGAGGAACTCTACCCGGGTCAGCAGCACCCCGGCATTGGCGGCGATCGACCGCCCGGGCTCGAACAGCAGGGTCAGCCGTTCGCTGCCTTCCCACCTCGAGAGCCGCTCCAGCAGGGCGGTGGCGTAGTCGAAGGGTTGGGGCGGATGCTCGTGGTGATAGGGCACGCCGAGGCCCCCGCCCAGGTCGAGGTGCTGGACCTCGATGCCGCGGCTGCGCAGCCGTTCGAGCAGCACCAGCAGGCGGTCGAGGGCGTCCAGGAAGGGCGACAGCTCGGTGAGCTGGGAACCGATATGGCAGTCCAGGCCCGTCACCGCGACGTTGGGCAGGCCGGCGGCCAGCTCGTAGACCGACAGGGCCTCGTCCACCGGGATGCCGAACTTGTTGTCCTTGAGCCCGGTGGAGATGTAGGGATGGGTGCCGGCGTCCACGTCCGGGTTGACCCGCAACGACACCGGCGCCACCTTGCCCAGGCGCCCGGCCACCGCATCGAGCCGCTCGAGCTCGGGGCGTGACTCCACGTTGAAGCACTTGATGCCCACCTCCAGCGCCCGGGCCATCTCGGCCTCCTGCTTGGCGACGCCGGAGAAGACCACCCTGGCGGGGTCGCCACCGGCGGCCAGCACCCGCTCCAGCTCGCCCACCGAGACGATGTCGAAGCCGGCGCCCAGGCGGGCCAGCAGGCCCAGCACGGCGAGGTTGGAGTTGGCCTTCACCGCGTAGCAGATCAGGTGGGGGTGGCTGCCCAGGGCCTCGGTGTAGGCGCGGAAGTGCCGGGCCAGGGTGGCATTGGAGTAGACGTAGCAGGGCGTGCCGAACTGCTCGGCGACGCGGGTCAGGGGCACATCCTCGCCGTAGAGCACGCCGTCGCGGTATTCGAAGTGATCCATGCCTAGGTCTCGCTGTCTTGAGGCGTGTCGTCGTTATCGGCCGGCTGGCCATAGCGCTCGGCGGCCTGCTCGTCGTCGGGCAGGTAGAGGGGGCCCTTCTGGCCGCAGCCGGCCAGCCCGACGAGCAGGGCCAGGGCGGCGAAGGCGATCCGATGCATCAGGCGGAGCCTTCCAGGGTGGCCAGGGCGTCGCGGGCGCGCTGGGCGGCGGCGCGCACCTGGTCCGGGGCGGTGCCGCCGATATGGTTGCGGGCGGCCACCGAGCCCTCCAGGGTCAGCACCTCGAAGACGTCCGCCTCGATGGTGTCGGAGAACTGGCGCAGCTCCTCGAGGCGCATCTCGGAGAGGTCCTTCTCCTGCTTGAGGCCGTAGGCCACGGACTGGCCGACGATCTCGTGGGCGTCGCGGAAGGCCACGCCGCGGCGCACCAGGTAGTCGGCTAGGTCGGTGGCGGTGGAGAAGCCGCGTCGGGCGGCCTCGGCCATCTGCGCCCTCTTCGGCTCGATGGCCGGCACCATGTCGGCGAAGGCCTTGAGGCAGTCCTTGACGGTGTCCAGGGTGTCGAACAGCGGCTCCTTGTCCTCCTGGTTATCCTTGTTGTAGGCCAGCGGCTGGGACTTCATCAGGGTCAGCAGGCCCATCAGGTGGCCATAGACCCGGCCGGTCTTGCCGCGCACCAGCTCGGGCACGTCGGGGTTCTTCTTCTGCGGCATGATCGAGGAGCCGGTGCAGAAGCGGTCGGGCAGGTCGATGAAGTCGAACTGGGCGCTGGTCCACAGCACCAGCTCCTCGCTCATCCGCGACAGGTGCATCAGCAGGATGCTGGCGAAGCCGGTGAACTCGATGGCGAAGTCGCGATCGCTCACCGCGTCCAGGGAGTTCTCGGCGGGGCGGTCGAAGCCCAGCAGCTCGGCGGTGACGTGGCGGTCGATGGGGTAGGTGGTGCCGGCGAGTGCCGCGGCCCCGAGGGGCAGCACGTTGACGCGGCGGCGGCAGTCGAGCAGCCGCTCGTGGTCACGGGCCAGCATCTCCTGCCAGGCCAGCAGGTGGTGGCCGAAGGTGACCGGCTGGGCGGTCTGCAGGTGGGTGAAGCCGGGCATGATGGTGTCGGCCTCGCGGTCGGCCAGTTCGATCAGGCCGGCCCGCAGGCGGGCGAGCTCGGCGGCGACGAGGTCGATCTCGTCGCGCAGGAAGAGGCGGATGTCGGTGGCCACCTGGTCGTTGCGCGAGCGACCGGTGTGGAGCTTCTTGCCGGTGATGCCGATCTTCTCCGTCAGCCGCGCCTCGATGTTCATGTGCACGTCTTCCAGGGCCACCGACCACTGGAACTCGCCGCGCTCGATCTCGTCGCGGATCTCGCCGAGCCCGGCGACGATGGCGTCACGCTCGTCGTCGGTGAGGACTCCCACCCGCGCCAGCATGGTGGCATGGGCGACGGAGCCCCGGATGTCATGGGCGGCGAGGCGTCGGTCGAAGTCGACCGAGGCGGTGAAACGCTCGACGAAGGCATCGGTGGGCTCGTTGAAGCGGCCGCCCCAGGACTGGTTGGTGGTCTGACTCATCGGGCTGGACATCCTGCATGACTGTGCGGTGGGTGACGTGCCGGTCGCAGCGCCGCCGAGAGCGCGCTGCCGGGACATGGCAGAAGTGTACCAGAGTCGGCGAGACTGGCGAGGGGCGTAGCCGGCCGGGGCGCGGCGAACGGTCGCGATTTTTCCTGCCTCGCCGGGTGCTTTATGATGAGGACAGTCCACATCATCGTCACCGGCCGCCAGGACGGCATCACCTGCCGTTCGGAGGGACCCGGTACAGGGAGAACTTCGTGCACGCCATCACCACGCTGCGTATCGCCACCCGCAAGAGTCAACTGGCCATGTGGCAGGCCGAACATGTCCGTGACCGCCTGATGGCGGCCCACCCGGGGCTGGAGGTGGAGCTGGTGGCCATGTCCACCCGCGGTGACAAGATCCTCGATACCCCGCTGGCCAAGGTCGGCGGCAAGGGGCTCTTCGTGAAGGAGCTCGAGGAGGCCATGCTCGATGGTCGTGCCGACATCGCCGTGCACTCCATGAAGGATGTGCCGATGCACTTCCCCGAAGGGCTCGGCCTGTCGGTGATCCTCGAGGGGGCCGAGCCCACCGACGCCTTCGTCTCCAACCGCCATGCCTCCCTGGACGACCTGCCCGAGGGCGCGCGAGTCGGCACCTCCAGCCTGCGCCGCGCCCTGCAGGTGCGCGAGGCACGCCCCGATCTCGAGGTCCTCAGCCTGCGTGGCAATGTCCAGACCCGCCTGGCCAAGCTCGATGACGGCGAGTTCGACGCCATCCTGCTGGCGACCTCCGGCCTGCGGCGGCTGGGCCTGGATGATCGCATCGCCATGGAACTGCCGCCGGAGGTCTGCCTGCCGGCCTGCGGCCAGGGCGCGCTGGGCATCGAGTGCCGCATGCACGATGCCGAGCTGATCTCCTTGCTGGCGCCGCTGGATGACCCGGCCACCGCGACCCGGGTGCGTGCCGAGCGGGCCATGAATACCCGCCTGGAAGGGGGCTGCCAGGTACCCATTGCCGGCCATGCCATCTTCGAGGGCGACGGCCAGACCCTCTGGCTGCGCGCCCTGGTGGGCAACCCCGAGGGTACCCAGGTGCTGCGTGCCGAGGGGCGCGGCTCGCTGCATGAGCCCGAGGCGCTGGGGATCCGGGTCGCCGAGGAACTGCTCGACCAGGGGGCCGGCGAGATCCTCGCCGAGGTCTATGGCGCCGGCTGATGTCGGCCCCGCCGGTTCTGATCAGCCGTCCCGGTAGTCGTGGCAGGGCGCTGGCGGCGGCCGTGGAGGCCGCCGGCTGGCCGGTGGAGCGCATCGAGGCCATGCGCCTGGTGCCGCTCCCGGAAACCCCGCAGATGCGCTCGGCCTGGCTGGACCTCGATCACTTCCAGCGGGTGGTGGTGATCAGCCCCTTCGCCGCCGAGTGTCTGGCCGAGGCGGTGGACCGGTACTGGCCGCAGCTTCCGGTGGGCCTGGCCTTCTACGCGGTAGGGGCCGCCACCGCCGCCACCCTGCACGACCTGCTCGGTGTACGGGTCCACCTGCCGCCGACCGAGGCCGGCGAGGACACCAGCGAGGCGCTGCTGCGGCTGGCCTCGCTGCGCAGGCTCCACGACCAGCGTGTACTGCTGGTGGCCGGGGAGGGTGGACGCCCCCTGCTCGCCGACACCCTGACGGCGCGCGGGGCCTGCGTGACCCGCCTGGCGATCTATCGTCGCCAACTCCTCTCTCCATCGCCTGCCATGCGCGAGCGACTGGCACGCGGTGAGTATCGGGCACTGGTGGTCAGTAGCGGAGAAATCCTCGAACATCTGGCAAGATGGTGTTCGCGTGCTGCCTTGAACCAACCGCTAATCGTTTCCAGCGCCCGGTTGGCTACACTGGCCGGCAGACTGGGGTTCCGTGCCCCCGTCGTGGCGCCCGGTGCCACTCCTGCCGCCCTGGCGGCGGCGGTGGCCGAGGCCTGCGACCCGCAAGATGCCGATGTCGATCAAGACGATCTCGAAAAGGGCTAGCGACAGATGAGCAAGCAATCAAACGATCAGGACGAACAGCAGAAACCGTCCGGCGCGGCCCAGGGCGGCGCGGAATCGACGGCGCCGGGCGACGAGGCCGACAAGGGCGGTGTCGCGGCGAAGGGACGTTCCCGGCGTCGTGGCAAGGGTGGCCAGTCGGCTGCCTCGAGCTCATCGGCTTCGGCGGCCTCCGAGGGAGGCGCGGCAGCGAAGCCCGGGTCGACAGCGGCTGCGGGCGACAAGACGCCGGCAGGCAAGCCGGCCAGTGCCTCCGACGACAAGGCGGCTGCGGGCGACAAGACGCCGGCAGGCAAGCCGGCCAGCGAGTCCGACGACAAGGCGGCTGCGGACGACAAGACGCCGGCAGGCAAGCCGGCCAGTGCCTCCGACGACAAGGCGGCCGCCACCGCCGGGTCGAGTGACAAGCCGACGCCGGCCGCCGAGAAGGCGAAGCCGGCAGGCAAGAGCGCTGCCAGCGAGGCCCCGAAGCCTGCCGCGGCGGGCGGTGGGGGTGGCGCGGCCGCCGCGACGGCTTCCGGCGGCGGCCAGGGCCGGGGAGGCGGCAAGGCCGGTTGGCTGGCCCTCGTGCTGGTGGTCGTGCTGGCCGTCGCCGTGGCGCTGTTCGGCTGGCAGGCCTGGCAGAAGCTCGATACCCAGCAGCAGCGTCTGGCCGAGCTGGAGTCGCGCAGCGCGGCGGATCTGGCGGCCCTGGAGAACCGGCTCGAGGAGGGCGAGAGCGAGCGAGACGCGGCGCTGGAGAGTGCCCTGAGCGAGCTCCAGGGCGAGTTCGCCAGCTATCGCAGCGAGGTGGACGATACCCTGGATCAGGTGCTGGCCGAACTCGCCAGCGAGCAGGAGACCGACGAGCGCGACTGGCTGCATGCCGAGGCCGCCTACCTGCTGCGCCTGGCCAATCAACGCCTGCAGCTGGAACGCGACGTGATGGGGGCCGCGGCCCTGTTGCGGACCGCCGACGAGCGCCTGCGCGAGGCCGACAACCCGGCCCTGGTACCGGTGCGTCGCGAGATCGCCGCCGAGCTGGCCGCGCTGGACGCGGTGCCGCGGGTCGACCGTACCGGCCTGTGGCTGGCACTCAACGCCCAGCAGGAGCAGATCGCCGGCCAGCCGCTGGGGCAGGACATTGAGGAGCAGGTCGCCCGTTCGGGCCTCGAGGAGGCACCGTCCGGTGCCTGGCAGCAGCAGTTGTCGCGTTTCGGCCAGGAGCTCAAGTCGCTGGTCACCGTTCGCCATCACGATCAGGCGCTCGAGGCCCTGATCACCCCGGAGCAGGAGTCCTACCTGCGCCAGAGCGTGCGCCTGGTGCTGGAGCAGGCCCAGCTGGCACTGCTCAAGGAGGAGCAGGCCCTCTACGAGGCGAGCCTCGACAAGGCGCTGGCCCTGATCAACGGCTACTACGATACCCAGGCCAGCGGCGTGCAATCGGTGGCCTCGCGTCTCGAGGCGCTGAAGGGCGAGGCGATTCGTCCCGAGCTGCCCGACATCAGCGGTTCCCAGCAGGCCCTGGCCAGCTTCATCCAGCGCCGTTTCGAGTCGCGGGGCAGCGATGCCCGGGGAGATGACGCATGAGAAAGCTGATCCTGATCGTCGTCCTGGGCCTGGCGCTCGGAGCGCTGTTCGGCCAGCTGATGATGTCGGTGCCGGGCTACTGGCTGGTGCGGGTGGGCGATACCTCGTACCAGACGTCGTTCTGGTTCGGCCTGGTCATCCTGCTGGCGGCCTTCCTGGTGCTGCACTTCGGCCTGCGGGTGCTGATGCGCCTGAGCCGGCCGATGAGCCGCTTCAAGGTGTGGAACAGCCGTACCCGCAACCGCAATGCCATGAAGCGCACCGTGCGTGGCCTGGTGGCGCTGGCCGAGGGGCGCTGGAAGAAGGCCGAGAAGTCGCTGGTCAAGGCCGCCGACGACTCCAGCACCCCGCTGGTCAACTACCTCTCCGCGGCGCTGGCGGCTCACTACCAGGGACGCTACGAGCAGGCCGATACCCTGCTCAAGCGCGCCCACCTGAGCACCGAGGGCGCCGACAACGCGGTGGGCATGATGCAGGCCCAGCTGATGCTGGACCGCCAGCAGTACGAGGAGGCGCTGGCGATCCTGACCCGCCTCGACCGCCAGTTGCCCAACCACCCCCAGGTACTCAAGCAGCTCAAGCAGGCCTATCTCAGCGTCAGCGACTGGGACGGCCTGCGGCGCCTGATGCCGCGCCTCGGTGCCCAGCAGCTGATCTCCCGTGAGGAGCGCGAGCAGCTCGAGCTGCGCGCCTATCGCGAGCTGATCGTCCACGAGGCCCGGGAAGGGGGGGACATCGAGCGGGTGCGCAACCTGTGGGCCGACATGCCCGACCACCTGCGTGGCCACATCGAGCTGATCGTGCTCTACGCCGAGGCGCTGGTGCGGGGCAACCAGGAGGCCATCGCCGAACGCCTGCTGCGCCACTCCCTCAAGGAGCACTGGGACAGTCGCCTGGTGCTGCGTTACGGGCTGCTCAACGTGGATGCGTCACGCCAGCTGGTCTACGCCGAGAAGTGGCTGCAGGAGCGGCCCAACGACCCCGACCTGCTGCTCACCCTGGGCCGGCTGTCCCTGCGCAACGCCTACTGGGCCAAGGCCCGGGAGTATTTCGAGGCGAGCCAGCGCCAGCGTCCCAGCGGCGTGGTGTGCGCCGAGCTGGCGCGGCTCTACGCCAATCTCGGCGAGCACAACAAGAGCCAGCTCTTCTACCGCCAGAGCGTGGAGCTGCTCGACAAGTCGCTGCCCTCCCTCCCCCAGCCCAGCGAGGCCGGCGAGCCCGGCAAGGGCAGCGGGTCGCGGGGCAAGGCGAAGGAGGGCGGCTCCCGGGCCTGATCCGGGCCACCGTCTCACCTGCCGCCAGTGATTCCACCTTTCGGGGCGCCTTTCGGC
>NZ_JBMHFZ010000032.1:0-27363 GCF_049166755.1 Halomonas terrestris
CTCATGGGTACGACACCGAGCACTGGGTGGTTGGGATACACCTGGAGCACCTCGATGACGAAGGGGACTATCAGGCAAGCGACGTCTATATCTATATCGACCCGCGCGGTGGGGCCGGTAGCGAAAAACGCTATACGCCGTCAGAATTTCCCCGCCGGGGTGACCCAGGGAGCTGGTATGCTATCGCCGACTAATCGGCTAACCCTGAGAAATGAACAGGAATTTGACTATGCGTAACAAGGGGCCGGACCTGCCGCAGCCCGAGCTATCTCAGCCTCATCGTGCTGGCGATATTCAGGCGATTCCCGGGGGGCGCATTACCTATTTGGCGCCGCTGCCCTTAACGACGGGCCAGCCGCCCTTAGATATGAGCAAGGCTGTAAGCGAGCTTAACGACACTTGGCTGGATTTCGGGGGGGTGGCCAAATGTCTTTGGATGGCAGATGATTACCGCAGGCTTTTGTGGGTTTGTGTTGTTGTGTAGTGTTATTTTTCCAACGTTCATTTTTCTCTCATGCCCAGTATATCGGCTGGTAATTTTGTGTTCTTGTATAAGCTTTTTTTCTGGGCAGGCATAGTGATTGGGACAGTAGGGTTTTTGCTCATGTATATCGGGCACTATATGGGCATTCAGGATTTGAAACGCAGCATCCCCGTACGCTTCAATCGCCAGCGCCGTGAAGTCTGCTTTACCTTGACCGATACGCAGGAAACCGTCTTCGTGCCTTGGGAGTCCTTGATGGCCTGGGTGGTGGAAGCCCGAGGGGCCACCCAGTATGGCGTACAGCAGCAGTACGGCATGGGCGTAGGCTATGCCCACCCGGAGACGGGCAAATGGTTGAAGCTCGAATACATGGCGGCGGGCTTACCCCTGGCGATCAGCAACTGGGAAGCGCTGCGTGCCTACATGGAGTATGAAGTCCACTCCCTGCATGAAATCCAGGACCCTCACCTGCCGCGCGGCAAGGACGATCCGCCCTGGGAAGGCGTGCATACGCTGCGCAATGCGCGTCGCCGAATGCGCGAGCGCCGGGCCAAGGGCGAAGTCGGGCCGGTCTTCGCTTTCTTCTGGTATGCCTACCACGTCATCGAGCTATGGAACCTGCCCGGCTACCTGACCGAGTGGGAAGCCAAGCGCCTGATGAAGACGCGCCCCCAGCTGCGCCCGGCGGAGGTGGAGGAGTGGTCCAAACCACTGCCCAAGGAGCAGTGGGCCAAGCCCAGCGCGGAACTGGTTCGCCTGTCAGCCGAGGCGCGCCGACTGCGCGAGGAAAACCCACATCGTTCCATCGAAGAGATCTTTGCCGACGCCTATCGTCGCCAGGGAGTCGAGGCGTAGCGCTCCCGGGTGTGGATAACCCAAGTGTCATGTTATCCACACCCATTGGTGTCGACCCTTTCGGCGGAGCCACCCCCTTGGAGGGGAGACGAGTGCCCCTGTCAGGGCTCCTGCCGGCTCGGTGGGGCCATGCCCCCTGCGCAGGCGGCCCGGCGAGCTTGTGCCAGAGATAGAGCGGCATGCCCAGGGTGCCGAGGATCGTCACCACCCTGTCGATCCGGCGGCGCTCCAGCAGGCGCCGTACCGGGCCTGCGCAGGCGAGTACCGCACCCTCCTGGACCCACATCACGCCCACCAGTGCAGCTGCCGATCGCCCTGTTCCAGCCGACGCCGGGCGCCGTCCGCGCTCACCGCGGCCGAGACGAACACGAATAGCGGGACGACCTGGAGCACCCAGGTGAGCACCCCGGCTCCGGTCCAGACCAGCAGCAGGTGGTCGGTCGAGGTCATCAGCCCGTGCTCGAGCCGGTGCACGGTTGAGATAGTTTTCAAACACCGTTTCCTAACATCTTCCCTGAAACCCCGCGGCCATGCAAGACTGCCATCCATCGTGGCGCTGGTCCGTTCCCCTCCGGGTGGTACGCTGCTAGCGTAACGGCAATCTTGCTTTTCACGTCGAAGGAGTGACCGCGATGATCACGCTGTACGGATTCCCCTCGTCCCGTTCGCTGCGGGTGGCCTGGACCCTGGAAGAGCTGGGGCTCGAGTACGAGTACCGGCATGTCGACATGATGGCCGGCGAGGGGCAGGGCGAGGCGCACCTGGCGCGCCACCCCGATGGCAAGGTGCCGGTGCTGGAGGATGGCGAGCTGAGGCTGTTCGAATCCTCGGCGATCTGTCGCTACCTGGCCGAGCACCATGGCGAGCCGGGCGGCTTGCTGCCGGCTTCGGTCGAGGACCGGGCCCGGGTCGACCAGTGGATGAGCTTCGTGCTCAGCGAGCTGGAACAGCCGCTCTGGACCCAGGGCAAGCACAAGTTCGCCCTGCCCGAAGCGCAGCGGGTGCCGGCGGTATTGCCCACCGCGGCCTGGGAGTTCCAGCGTGCGCTGGCGGCGCTGGAACGGCGCTTCGACGGCGAGGGCTGGCTGGTGGGGGAGGGCTTCACCCTGGCGGACCTGCTGCTGGCCCATACCCTGAGCTGGGGCGTGAAGTTCAAGAACCGCCTGCCGGAGTCACTGGAGGCCTATCGCCAGCGCTGCGTGTCGCGGCCTGCGCTGGCCAGGGCGGTCGAGCGTGAGCAACGGGCTGCCGAGTCGGCCTGAGCGACGGATCCTCAGGCCTCGAAGGGCAGCACGGCGGCGTAGACCGCGAAGTAGTGGCAGGTGCTGCCGCCGAGCACGAAGAGGTGCCAGATGGCGTGGTTGTACGGTATCGCCTGGATCGCATAGAAGATGACGCCGAGGGTGTAGGTGATGCCGCCGGCAGCGAGCAGGACAATGCCGCTGGTCGACAGGCTCGTCGACATCTCGCCGCTGGCGAAGACGATCAGCCAGCCCATGATCAGGTAGATGGCCACGCGCATCACCGTGAAGCGATGGGGCCAGATCAGCTTGCAGGCGATGCCGAACAGTGCCAGGGACCAGACCACGGCGAACAGCGTCCAGCCGGTGGGGCCGCGCATGTTGACCAGCAGGAAGGGCGTATAGGTGCCGGCGATCAGCAGGTAGATGGCGCAGTGGTCCAGATGCTGGAACCGCCGCTTGAGGCGTGGATGGTTGACGCCATGGTAGAGGGTCGAGGCGGTATAGAGCAGCACCAGGCAGGCGCCATAGAGACTGATGCCGACGATCTTCCAGGGATCGACCTGGACGGTCAGGCTGGCCAGGAGGATCAGCACCGTGATCCCGGCCAGGCTGAGGAGCGCGCCGATGCCATGGCTGATGCTGTGCAGCAGCTCCTCGACGACGCTGTAGGGATGCTCGCCTTCCGGTGGTGCGTGAGTCATCGGGAGCCTCCTCCATGATCGGGCATCGTCACGACCTCGGGCTCGGGTTCAGGGCTTGCGCTCGATATCCACGTCGCTGGCCTGGGTGAAGTCGCCGAGTACCATCATATGGCCGAGCTTGCCGGCCTTGGTGGACAGATACTGCTCGTTGTGAGGATTGAGACCCGTGGTCAGCGGAACTCGTTCCGCCACGGTGACCCCGGCCCTGGTCAGGGCGTCGACCTTGCGCGGGTTGTTGGTCATCAGTCGGAGCGATGCGACGCCCAGGTGCTCGAGCATCGGCACGCAGATGTCATAGCGGCGCAGGTCGGCACCGAAGCCGAGCCGTTCGTTGGCCTCCACGGTGTCGGCCCCCTGGTCCTGCAGGTGGTAGGCGCGGATCTTGTTGAGCAGCCCGATGCCGCGCCCCTCCTGGCGCAGGTAGAGCAGCACGCCACGGCCCTCGTCGGCGATGCGCTTGAGCGCCTCCTGCAACTGGTAGCCGCAGTCGCAGCGCATCGAGAACAGCGCGTCCCCCGTCAGGCACTCGGAGTGCACGCGTCCCAGTACCGGTTCGCCGTCGGCCACGTCGCCCAGCGTCAGGGCGATATGATCCTTGCCGGTGGCCTCGTCCTCGAAGCCATGCATGGTGAAGGTGGCCCAGGGGGTGGGCAGCCGGGAGGAGGCGATGAATCGGATCGTCACGGGTAACCTCGGTGTCAGACCACGGCAGTGCCGGCAGGTGGAGCGCCATTCTAGCAGGAAGGCGCGGCGGGCTCACGGTTGTCGCCCCAAGTCGCGGTGTCCGGTTGCCGATGATCGGGTACAATGAGGCCCACATTTTCCGTGGATGACCGCCCGCATGGAACTCAAGAACGATCGCTTTCTGCGCGCCCTGGCGCGTCAGCCGGTGGACCGCACGCCGGTGTGGATGATGCGTCAGGCCGGCCGCTACCTGCCGGAGTACCGTGCTACCCGCGCCGAGGCCGGCAACTTCATGGACCTCTGCCGCAATCACGACCTCGCCTGCGAGGTCACCTTGCAGCCGCTGGAGCGCTACCCGCTGGATGCGGCGATCCTGTTCTCGGATATCCTGACCATCCCCGATGCGATGGGGCTCGGGCTCTACTTCGAGACCGGCGAGGGGCCCAAGTTCCGCAAGCCGGTGCGCTCCACGGCGGATGTCGAGGCACTGAGCGCACCGGATGCCGAGCGCGACCTGGGGTACGTGATGCGGGCCGTCTCCACCATCCGTCGTGAGCTGGACGGTCGCGTGCCGCTGATCGGCTTCTCCGGCAGCCCCTGGACGCTTGCCACCTACATGGTCGAGGGCAGCTCGAGCAAGGACTTCCGTCACGTCAAGACCATGCTCTATGACAAGCCGGACACCATGCATCAGCTGCTCGACACCCTGGCCGAGGCGGTCACCGACTACCTCAATGCCCAGATCCGGGCCGGTGCCCAGGCCGTACAGATCTTCGACACCTGGGGGGGCGTGCTCTCCACGCCGGCCTACCTGGAGTTCTCGCTGCGCTACATGGAGCAGATCGTCGCCGGGCTGATCCGCGAGCACGAGGGCCGGCGCGTGCCGGTGATCCTGTTCACCAAGAACGGCGGCCAGTGGCTCGAGGACATGGCCTCCGCCGGTGCCGAGGCCCTGGGCCTGGACTGGACCACGGAGCTCTCCCTGGCCCGTGCCCGGGTCGGGCATCGCGTTGCCCTGCAGGGCAACCTCGACCCGAACGTGTTGTTCGCACGCCCCTCGGCCATTCGCGCCGAGGTGGCGCGCACCCTCGACAGCTTCGGGGCGGGGCCGGGGCATGTCTTCAACCTGGGCCACGGGATCAACCAGTTCACCGATCCGGACCATGTCACGGCCTTCATGGAGGCCCTGCACGAGCTGAGCCCGGCCTATCATCGCCAGATCCAGCATGGCTGAGTGGTGGCAGCGGCTGGCCCGGGTCGAGGAGGGAAAGTGGCGCCGCCCCTGGGCGGCGCTGGCCGTTGTGGCCGCCCTTCTCATCGCCATCGGCAGCCTCGCCCCCGGCAGCGAGATGCCCGAGACCCTGCCCTGGGACAAGGCCAATCACTTCGTCGGCTACGCCGGTCTCGCCGGCCTGGTCGGCCTCGCCGGGGTGCGCCTGCCGTTCGCCTTCGCTGTCGTCGTGCTCTACGGCATCGCCGTCGAGTACGCCCAGATCCCGGTGCCCGGACGCACGGGTGGCGACTGGTGGGACATCCTCGCCAACGGCCTGGGCGCGGCCTTCGCCCTCCTGGTGCTGCACGCCTTGCGCCGAACCCCGCGGTGCGCCGACTCCTGACCGGCGCCCCGGCACTCCCGTTTCCCCTCCCCGGGTCGTGGTCCTGAAGCGACCGAAGTGAATTTCGCATTTGCCGATGGAATGGACCATGCTGCACCGAAGCGGTGCCATGGGCCCGCTGATCCTTGCCAACAAGACGAAGGGACACGAGATGCGAAGCAGATTGTCATGGGGCGTGGGTGCCCTGGTGCTGGTGGGGCCGCTGCTGGCCCAGGCCACGACCCTGGATGAGGTGCGTGAGCGCGATCAGCTGCGCTGCGGAGTGAATGCTGCCCAGCCGGGCTTCTCGGCACTGGACGACGAGGACACCTATCGCGGCCTGGATACCGATGTCTGCCGGGCCATCGCCGCGGCGGCCCTGGGGGATGCCGGGAAGGTGCACTTCGTGCCGCTGGATTCGGTGGAACGCTTCACCGCCCTGCAGTCCGGCGAGGTGGACGTGCTGTCGCGGACCACCACCTGGACCTCGAGCCGCGACACCACCCTGGGGGTCAACTTCACCGGGGTGAGCTACTACGACGGCCAGGCCTTCATGGTGGCCAGCGACCTGGGTGTGGAGAGCGCGCTGGCGCTGGATGGTGCGGCGGTCTGTACCCAGTCGGGCACCACCAGCGAGCTCAACCTGGCCGACTACTTCCGCGTCCACGACATGGCGTATGAACCGGTGGTCTTCGACTCGCCGGAGCAGTCCATCGCCGGCTTCGAGGCGGGACGCTGCGACGTGCTCAGCTCGGACGCCTCCCAGCTCCATGCACAGCGCATGCAGCTGGCCGACCCGGACAGCGCCGTGGTGCTGCCGGAAGTGATCTCCAAGGAGCCGCTGGGCCCGGCGGTGCGGCAGGGCGACGACCAGTGGTTCAACGTCGTCAAGTGGTCGTTGTTCGCCATGCTCAATGCCGAGGAGATGGGCATCACGCGCGACAATGTCGACGAGATGCTCGAGTCCGGGGATCCCGACATCGCCCGCCTGCTGGGACAGGACGGCAACTACGGCGAGGGCATGGGCCTCCCGGCCGACTGGGCCTACAGCATCATCAAGCAGGTGGGCAACTACGGCGAGGTGTTCGAGCGCAATGTCGGCGCTGGGTCCGATTTCAACATCGCCCGTGGTCTCAATGCCCTGTGGACAGAAGGCGGCATCCAGTACGCACCACCAGTGCGCTGAGGTGTGGCAGCGGCACTGGCTTGGTGCGGCCGGTCGAGCCGGATTTTCTCCGGCTTGACCGTTGAATGAGAGTTTCGCCTGCCCTATCCCGTTGGTGGAACGATCCTTGCTAAGGTGCTGGCACATGCTGATGCATGCATTACCGAATCCACAACAACCTGCGAGACACACTCTATGCGTAACAACAAGAACAGGTGGCTGCTGCTGACTTCCACGGCAGTGCTGGGTCTGGGGGCGGCCACGGCGGCGTCTGCCGAGACACTCGACAACACCCTCGAGCGGGGCGCCGTGCAGTGCGGGGTCAGCGATGGCCTGCCGGGCTTCTCCGCGCCGGATGACCAGGGGGAGTGGCAGGGGCTGGACGTCGACGTCTGCCGTGCCGTGGCCGCGGCGGTGTTCGGCGATGCCGAGGCGGTGCGTTACATCTCGCTGAATGCGGTGGAGCGCTTCACCGCCCTGCAGTCCGGCGAGGTGGACGTGCTGTCGCGCAATACCACCTGGACCACCACCCGCGATACCACCCTGGGGCTGAACTTCACCGGCGTGACCTTCTACGACGGCATCGGCTTCCTGGTCAATCGCGACCTGGGACTCTCCAGCGCCCTGGAGCTGGATGGGGCGGCGATCTGCGTGCAGTCCGGCACCACCACCGAACTCAACGTGGCCGACTACTTCCGTGCCAACGACATGGAGTTCGACCCCATCGTCTTCGACACCTCCGAGCAGACGGTGGGCGGCTACGAGGCGGGACGCTGTGATGTCCTGACCTCCGATACCTCCCAGCTGGCCGCCCTGCGCATCCAGCTCTCCGAGCCGGACCAGTCCGTGATCCTCCCCGAAGTGATCTCCAAGGAGCCGCTGGGCCCGGTGGTTCGCCAGGGTGACGACCAGTGGCTCAACATCGTCAAGTGGTCGCTGTTCGCCATGCTCAATGCCGAGGAGATGGGCATCACCAGCGACAATGTCGACGAGATGCTCGAGTCCGGGGATCCCGACATCGCCCGCCTGCTGGGACAGGACGGCAACTACGGCGAGGGCATGGGCCTCCCGGCCGATTGGGCCTACAACATCATCAAGCAGGTCGGCAACTACGGCGAGAGCTTCGAGCGCAACGTGGGCATGAGCTCACCGCTGGAGATCGAGCGTGGCGTCAACGCCCTGTGGACCGACGGCGGCATCCAGTACGCTCCGCCGATCCGCTGAGTGACCGCCGGGGCACCGGTGACCCGGTGCCTCGATCCTCGCTTCGCCCCGACCCGGCCATCCCGGGTCGGGGCCTGATACCTGCTTGACGGATCCAGGCGGAGAGTCCTTCCATGTCCGTTCGACCCCAGGCCCGTCCCGCGGGCCCCAAGCCGCCGTTCTGGCGCGACCGTGCCAAGCGTGCACTGATCTTCCAGCTGGTGCTGATCGCCGCCGTGGCGGCATTCCTGCTCTACATCATCGGCAACACCCAGGCCAACCTCTCGGCCCGTGGCATCACCACCGGTTTCGGTTTCCTGAGCAACACGGCCGGCTTCGGCATTGTCCAGAGCCTGATCGATTATTCCTCGCAGAGCACCTATGGCCGCACCTTCGTGGTCGGGCTGCTCAATACCCTGCTGGTCTCGGGGCTCGGTGTGCTGGCGGCGACCCTCATCGGCTTCACCGTCGGCATCGCCCGGCTGTCGCCCAACTGGCTGATCGCACGGCTGGCCAGCGGCTACATCGAGATCTTTCGCAACATCCCGCTGCTGCTGCAGATCTTCTTCTGGTACTTCGCCGTGCTGCGGGCCATGCCGGCTGCCCGCGACAGCCTCTCGCTGGGCGAGGTGGTCTTCCTCAACGTGCGCGGCCTCTACCTGCCCGAGCCGCTGTTCGAATCGGGCTTCGGGCTGATCCCCCTGGCCATCGGCATCGCCGTGGTGGCCAGCATCGCCCTGATGATCTGGAACAAGCGTCGCCATGAGGCCACCGGCCGGCGCCTGCCGGCAGGCTGGATCTCGCTGGGCCTGATCATCGGCTTGCCACTGCTCGTGCTGGTGGCCACCGGGGTGCCGGTGACCTGGGACGTGCCGGAGCTGCGCGGCTTCAACTTCCGCGGCGGCATCACGGTGATCCCCGAGTTCCTGGCGCTGTGGCTGGCGCTCTCCATCTACACGGCGTCCTTCATCGCCGAGATCGTGCGCTCGGGGATCCAGGCGATTCCCCATGGCCAGACGGAGGCGGCCCAGGCGCTCAGCCTGCCGCAGAACCTGGTGCTGCGCCTGGTGGTCGTGCCCCAGGCCATGCGGGTGATCATCCCGCCGCTGACCAGCCAGTACCTCAACCTGATCAAGAACTCCTCGCTGGCCACCGCCATCGGCTATCCGGACCTGGTCTCGGTGTTCGCCGGGACCACGCTCAACCAGACGGGGCAGGCGATCGAGGTCATCGCCATGACCATGGCGGTCTACCTGACCGTCAGCCTGCTGGTATCGCTGTTCATGAACTGGTTCAACGCCCGTGTGGCGCTGGTGGAACGCTAGGAGAGCGCCATGATTCACAACAAGACGATGATTCCCGAGCGTCCGGCGCCCCGCAGCACCATCGGGCCCGTGGCCTGGTTGCGTGCCAACCTCTTCAGCGGGCCGGTGAATACTGTCTTCACCCTGCTGGGGCTCTACCTGCTCTACCTGCTGCTGGCGCCGACGATCCAGTGGGCCTTCATCGACGCCGACTGGATCGGCTCCAGCCGTGATGACTGCTCCCGGGAGGGTGCCTGCTGGGTCTTCATCAATGCACGCATAGGCCAGTTCATCTATGGCCTCTATCCCGGCAGCGAGATCTGGCGGGTCAACCTGACCTTCGCCATTTTCGCGGCGCTCATCGCCTGGCTGGCGCTGCCGCGGTTGCCGTTGAAGCGCTGGGTGGCGGTGGCGACGCTGGCGGGCTTCCCGCTGCTGGCCTATTTCCTGCTCTACGGTGGCCACTTCGGCCTGCGCGTGGTGGAGACCCACCGCTGGGGTGGCCTGAGCCTGACCCTGATCCTGGCGGTGGTGGGCATGGTGGGAGCACTGCCCATCGGCATCCTGCTGGCGCTGGGGCGGCGTTCGCAGATGCCTATCGTCAAGAGCTTCTGCGTGGTGTTCATCGAATTCTGGCGCGGTGTGCCACTGATCACGGTGCTGTTCATGGCCTCGGTGATGCTGCCGCTGTTCATGCCCACCGGCGTGAGCGTCGACCGCCTGATCCGCGCCTTCATCGGCATCACCCTGTTCCAGAGCGCCTACATGGCCGAGGTGATCCGGGGCGGCCTGCAGGCGATCCCCAGGGGCCAGGAGGAGGCCGCGGCGGCGCTGGGCATGGGCTACTGGAAGCGCATGGGGCTGATCGTGCTGCCCCAGGCGCTCAAGATGATGATCCCCGGCATCGTCAATACCTTCATCTCGCTGTTCAAGGACACCACCCTGGTGATGATCATCGGGCTCTTCGACCTGCTGGGCATCGTCCAGGCGGCGCTGTCGGACTCCCGCTGGCTGGGCTTCGCGCTGGAGGGCTATGTCTTCGCGGCGTTCATGTTCTGGATCTTCTGTTTCAGCATGTCGCGCTACAGCCAGTATCTCGAGAGAAAATTGCACACCGGCCACAAGCGGTGAGGACGAATGACATGAATGAACAGGCAACCCAGGCCGGCACCGAGACCCCTATGGTCGAGATGCGCGGCGTCAACAAGTGGTACGGCGACTTCCACGTGCTGCGCGATATCGACCTGGAAGTGAAACGCGGCGAGCGGATCGTCATCTGCGGGCCCTCGGGCTCGGGCAAGTCGACGCTGATCCGCTGCATTAACCACCTCGAGGAGCACCAGCAGGGCGAGATCGTCGTCGGTGGCGTTCCGCTGACCGAGGACGTCAAGCGCATCGAGGAGATACGGCGCAGCGTCGGCATGGTGTTCCAGCACTTCAACCTCTTTCCGCACCTCACGGTGCTGGAGAACTGCTGCCTTTCACCGATGTGGGTGCAGAAGAAGCCGCGTCGCGAGGCCGAGGCCCTGGCCATGAAGTACCTGGAGCGGGTGCAGATCGCCGAGCAGGCGAGGAAGTACCCCGGGCAGCTTTCCGGCGGCCAGCAGCAGCGGGTGGCCATTGCCCGCTCGCTGTGCATGCATCCCGAGGTGATGCTGTTCGACGAGCCCACCTCGGCGCTCGACCCGGAGATGATCAAGGAGGTGCTCGACGTCATGGTCGAACTGGCCCGCGAGGGCATGACCATGCTCTGCGTGACCCACGAGATGGGCTTCGCCAAGACCGTGGCCGACCGGGTGATCTTCATGGATCAGGGCCAGATCATCGAGGAGAACGCCCCGGAGCCGTTCTTCAACGATCCGCAGTCCGAGCGTACCCGGCTGTTCCTCAGCCAGATCCTCGGACACTGACAGGCGCCATCGTCAGCCGATGACGACGAGCCCCGGCCAGGTCGGGGCTCGTCGTCGCTGGGGCTCCGCTAGAGTCGAGGCTCCCGGGAGGAGGGGGCTTCGACGCTGCCGCCGGCCAGGTCGAGGGTCGGCTCGTTGCTGGCGCCGCGGGGACGCAGTCGCTCGGCGGGTCGCGTCACCCTGGCGTTGCCGAGGACCCCATCCCCGGCCTCGATCGGGCGTGCCTCGCTGGTCCAGGCGGCTTCGTCGGCGTGAACCGCCGGGCGGCGCTCGAACGAGCGGGTGACCACGGCGCCCGGGGCGAAGCCGGGACGCTGGCCGGCCAGGTGGTGGGGCAGCAGCCACAGCTCGGCGAGCAGGCGCAGGCCGACGGCGGCCAGCAGCCAGGTACCGCCACCCAGGGCCAGGGCGGGCCAGGCCTCCTCCCAGCCGCGGGGCGCGAACCAGGGCGTGCGAGGTGCCAGCCACAGCGCGGTGCCGACGAGCAGGCCGAGCTGCAGCAGCAGGTGGCAGGTCACCAGGGTACGGCGGGCCAGTGGGCGGTGGGGAAACAGCAACTGTCGCATCGGGGGTCCTCCCGGTGGATGCACATCATGATGATGAGTCGAGCCGGTCTCCTTACCGGCAAGTCGGGATGCTACCCCAGTTCGGCGTGCGCTGCAGTCACCTCCTGCGACAACCGATATCGGGTTGACCGGGCAGGGAGGGCTTGCCAATGTTGAACGAGAGGCGAAGGCGCGGTGTGCCTGGAGCCTTGGCTTCGCCCATTCAACCGGCATCGAGGAGTGGCTATGACAACCTATATCGTGGTGGCGGACGCAGCGCGGGCACGGATCTTCACCCGTGATGCGCTCAAGCTGGTAGAGCATGACAGTCTGTTGCATGCCGCGGGGCGGCTACACGAGGGGGATCTGGTGACCGATCGTGGCGCGGATGTCCACGAGTCGATGTCGACCACGTCTCGCTCCTCCGGCGAGGAGAACTCTGCCTCGCAGCATGAGGCCATCGTCTTCGCCAAGGAGGTGGCCGAGCGCCTCTACCGGGCCAGGGTCGACAACACCATGGAGAAGTTGATCATGGTGGCGCCACCGCGTTTCCTGGGGCTGTTGCGCGACAAGCTCGACGGCCCCACCACCAAGCTGGTGATCCACACCCTGTCCAAGGACCTCTCCAAGGCCAGCCTCGGCGATATCCAGGAGGCCGTCAGCGACCTGCGCTGAGGTCCAGGCGGCCCGTCGCTGTCGCCTTCCCTTCACCATCGGCGGGCCGGCAGGCCCGCCGTTTCCGGCTCATGGCACCTGGGGCAGGTCGATCTCGTCGCTGCGCCTGACACCCTCGGTCATCTGCCGGCACAGCCTCAGGAACTCCCGCATCCCGGTGGCCAGGTACTTGTGGCGATGCCAGATGAAGCTGAACTGGCGGCTCAGGTCGAGTTCCGGGGTGGGAATCGCCACCAGGCTGCCGCGGCGAAAGGCATCGCGCAGGGCCAGCTTCGACACACAGCCGATACCGAGTCCCGACTCCACCGCCCGCTTGATGCCCTCGGTATGCTCCAGCTCTAGCAGGATATTGAAGCGCCCGCGGCGATGGCGGGCGGCCTGCTCCAGGGTGAGGCGAGTGCCGGACCCCTGTTCGCGCATGATCCACGCCTCGCGCAGCAGCCGGTCCAGCTCCACCTTGCCGGCGCCGGCCAGGGGGTGGCGGGGGGAACAGAACACCGCCAGCTCGTCCTCCACCCAAGGCTGGGTGATCACGTCGTCGTCCTCGCACTGACCCTCGATCAACCCCAGGTCGAGCTCATGCTGGCGCACGCTGTCGATGATGGCGCGGGTGTTGCGCACCGAGAGGCGCACCCGGCTCCCCGGGTGGCGCTGCATGAAGTCGCTGATCAGCAGGGTCGCCAGGTAGTTGCCGATGGTCAGGGTGGCGCCGACGTCCAGCGAGCCCACCCCCTGCTGGCCACGCAGCAGCTCCTCGATTTCCTCGGCACGATCGAGCAGGGCCACCGCCTTGGGCAGCAGCTGGAAGCCCAGGGCGTTGAGCTTCAGGCGCTTGCCGATACGATCCAGCAGCTGGCAGTCGAACTGCCGCTCCAGTTCGGCCAGGGCGGTGCTGGCCGCCGACTGGGAGAGGGCCAGGGCACGGGCCGCACGGGAGACGCTCTCGTGCTGGGCGACGGCGACGAAGACTTCCAGTTGACGCAGGGTATAGCGCATGGCGGGGCTTCCAGGGTTGGATATCTGGAGTATAGATAAGTGTTATCCATACAATCCATTTAACAGATATCCATCGGGCTCTTAGAATTGTCGGCAAAGATTCAACCGCGTGTCTATGCGTATATCGAATATCAAGGAGCCGGCATGAGCAAATTCGCACTAGAAGAGGTGCTCAGCGTTCACCACTGGAACGACACCCTGTTCAGCTTCCGCACCACCCGCGAGCGCAGCCTGCGCTTCAAGAACGGCCAGTTCGTGATGATCGGCCTCGAGGTGAACGGCAAGCCGCTCATGCGGGCCTACTCCATCGCCAGCCCCAACTACGAGGACCATCTGGAGTTCTTCAGCATCAAGGTGCCCGATGGCCCCCTGACCTCGCGGCTCCAGCACCTCAAGGTGGGCGACCAGATCATGGTCAGCCGCAAGCCCACCGGCACCCTGGTCACCGATGACCTGCTGCCGGGGCGCAATCTCTACCTGCTCTCCACCGGTACCGGGCTGGCCCCCTTCCTGAGCCTGATCCAGGATCCCGAGGTCTACGAGCGCTTCGAGAAGGTGGTGCTGGTGCACGGGGTGCGCTCGGTCAGCGAGCTGGCCTATGCCGACTTCATCCAGAAGGAGCTGCCCGCCCACGAGTATCTGGGCGAGGAGATCAGCGAGAAGCTGGTCTACTATCCCACCGTGACCCGCGAGGAGTTCCACACCATGGGGCGCCTCACCGACCATATACGCAGCGGCAAGCTCGCCGAGGACACCGGCCTGCCGGCTCTCGATCCGCGCCAGGACCGCGCCATGATCTGTGGCAGCCCGGCGATGCTCGACGAGACCAGCGGCCTGCTCGACGAACTGGGCTTCAACATCTCGCCGCGCATGGGTGAGCCCGGCGACTACGTGATCGAGCGCGCCTTCGTCGAGAAATGACCCGGCTTCCGCCGGGAGCTGTAAGCCTTAAGCTATAAGAAAACCCCATCGGCCTGTGCCGGTGGGGTTTTGTGCATCTGGGTAGGTATGCAGGCTCTTCGCTTACAGCTGTAGTCAGACCGCGTCCTTGCCGGTTTCGCCAGTGCGGATACGGATCACCTGCTCCAGCGGGGTGACGAAGATCTTGCCGTCGCCGATCTTGCCGGTATTGGCCACCTGGGTGATGGCGTCGATGACCTTCTCGGCCATCTCCTCGTCCACCGCGACCTCGAGCTTCACCTTGGGCAGGAAGTCGACCACGTACTCGGCGCCGCGGTACAGCTCGGTGTGGCCCTTCTGGCGACCGAAGCCCTTGACCTCGGTGACGGTGATGCCCTGGACGCCGATCTCGGAAAGGGATTCCCGTACGTCGTCGAGCTTGAAGGGTTTGATGATGGCGGTCACCAGTTTCATGGTTGCTGTCCTCGTCCTGTCCGGGTATCGATGGCACCGGCCATCGTGCATGTGGGGCTCGTTGGGCTCAAGCATACACCGCGGAGGGGGGGATGAAAAAAGGCCCCCGAAAGGGGGCCGGCAGGAGCACGACGGCTCACATGGCACATCGCCGTGGCTCACTTCTTGGCGACGTTGAACTCGGGGTAGGCCTCCAGGCCGCATTCGGCCAGGTCGACCCCCTCGTACTCCTCCTCTTCACTGACCCGGATGCCCATTGCCGCCTTGAGGACCAGCCACACGGCGATGCTGGCCACGAACACCCAGACGAAGATGCCCAGGATGCCGATGAGCTGGGCACCGAAGCTGGCATCGCCGTTGGACAGCGGCACCGCCAGCACGCCCCAGATGCCCACCACGCCGTGCACCGAGATGGCGCCGACCGGGTCATCGAGCTTCAGCTTGTCGAGGCTGACGATGGACACCACCACGATGGCGCCACCCACGGCACCGATCAGCAGGGCGCCGAAGGCGGAGGGAGCCAGCGGCTCAGCGGTGATGGCCACCAGGCCGGCCAGGGCGCCGTTGAGGGACATGGTCAGGTCGGCCTTGCGGAACCACAGCTTGGCCAGCACCAGGGCGGCAATGACGCCGCCGGCGGCCGCGGCGTTGGTGTTGACGAACACCTGGGCCACGTTGTTCGCCGAGAGGGCATCGGACATCTTCAGCTCGGAGCCGCCGTTGAAGCCGAACCAGCCCATCCACAGGATGAAGGTCCCCAGGGTGGCCAGCGGCAGGTTGGCCCCGGGGATGGCATAGATGGTGCCGTCCTTGCCGTACTTGCCCTTGCGCGGTCCGAGTACCAGCACCCCGGCCAGGGCCGCGGCGGCACCGGCCATGTGCACGATGCCGGAGCCGGCATAGTCGGAATAGCCGACCGCGTCGAGCCAGCCGCCACCCCAGGTCCAGTAGCCGGAGACCGGGTAGATGACGGCGGTCATCACCACGGCGAAGGCCAGGAAGGCCCACAGCTTCATCCGTTCGGCGACGGCGCCGGAGACGATGGACATGGCGGTGGCCACGAACACCACCTGGAAGAAGAAGTCGGAGCGCATGGAGTAGTAAGGGGCGTCCTCGTCGCCGGAGAGCACGGCATCGAGGCCGTTCTCGCCACCGATCAGGACCCCGAGGCTCGGCAGGACGCCGCCCTCGCTGCTGGAGTACATCAGGTAGTACCCCACCAGCAGGTACATGGTGCAGGCGATGGCGAATAGGGCGATGTTCTTGGTGAGGATCTCGGCGGTGTTCTTGGAACGCACCAGGCCAGCCTCGAGCATCGAGAAGCCGGCTGCCATCCACATCACCAGCACACCACAGATCAGGAAGTAGAAGGTATCGACCGCATACATCAGCTCGGTCAGATCTGTCAGCTCTGTCATGGGGTTACTCCGTAAAGGGAAACGTCAGAAGCGTCTTCAGACGGCGTCGGCACCGCGCTCGCCGGTACGAATGCGGATGACATCCTCCAGCGGGGTCACGAACACCTTGCCGTCGCCGATCTTGCCGCTGTTGGCGGCATTGCAGATGGCATCGAGCACCCCCTCGAGGCGTGCGTCGTCCACGGCCACCTCGACCTTGACCTTGGGCAGGAAGTCGACGACGTATTCGGCGCCACGGTAGAGCTCGGTATGCCCCTTCTGACGGCCGAAGCCCTTGACCTCGGTGACGGTGATGCCCTGGACGCCGTTGTCGGCCAGTGCCTCACGGACATCGTCGAGTTTGAATGGCTTGATGATGGCGGTGATGAGCTTCATCCCGGGTCTCCATTACTGGGGTGGTGGCGGCCTGCTTGCCGCCGAAGCATGATTGCCCTGTCGTTGCGCAAACCGTGCCAGCAAGGAGAAATCTTCTTCCCCATCATGTAGTTGGGCTGGGAATTCGGCGTCATGAAGGAGGTCGGCGCGACCCGCGGGAAGGGCGATGCACCGTCGTGGTGCCTGCTGCTGTCGTGCATGCGCCATGACGGGGCGGGGATGGGCCAATGCGTGGCGGCGACGGCTTGCGTATCCTGTAGGCAGCCATCCCAACATGACGCAGGAGAGATTCCATGGTGAGCCATGACCGCATCAGCCGCCTGGCCCAGCAGATCGGCGACCGGTTGCAGGGGGCCTCGCAGGCTCCGGAGGAGGTCCAGAAGGGCATCCAGCAGGTGGTGCGCGGGGCCTTCGACCGCCTCGAGCTGGTGTCACGGGAGGACTTCGATATCCTGATGGATGTGCTGCAGCGCACCCGGGCCCGGGTCGAGGCGCTGGAGGCGCAGGTTGCTGCCCTGGAGGAGGCTCTCGAGGCGCGCCAGGGGGCCGAGGCGGGCCGCGAAGCCGGCTCGGATGCCGCCGAGCCGGCGCCGGCCCCCGAGGAGGACGCCGGTGGCGGCGAGACCCAGCGCTGAGCCCGTCCGGGCGAGGGCGCCGTCCCTGGACTAGCCTGAAGTCAGACGACACGCGAGGGACCGCGCATGACGCTGGCGATCATCCACACCCGGGCGGGCCTCGGCCTGGAGGCGCCCGAGGTGCAGGTAGAAGTGCATCTGGCCAATGGACTACCCGGCATGACCCTGGTGGGGCTGCCCGAGGCCGCGGTGAAGGAGAGCCGCGAACGGGTACGCAGCGCCCTGGTCAATGCCGGTTTCGACTTCCCCAACACCCGCCGCATCACCCTCAACCTGGCGCCCGCCGACCTGCCCAAGGAGGGTGGGCGCTTCGACCTGCCCATCGCCCTGGGCCTGCTGGTGGCCTCGGGCCAGGTGCCGCCGGAGGCGCTGTCCGACGTCGAGAGCGCCGGCGAGCTGGCGCTCGACGGCCGGCTGCGCCCGGTCACCGGGGTGCTGCCGCTGGCCATGGCCACGCGGCGGGCCGGGCGGCGCCTGATCGTTCCCCGTGCCAACGCCGACGAGGCGGCCCTGGCCGGCGATCTCGAGGTGCTGCCCGCCGACCATCTGCTCGAGGTGGTGGCCCACCTGCTCGGCCAGGCGCCCATCGTGCCGCATCGCCTTGCCGAGCCGCCCCCCGGCACGGCCGCCCCCGCCGACCTGGTCGACGTGCGCGGCCAGCACCAGGCACGCCGCGCCCTGGAGGTCGCCGCGGCCGGGGGCCACAATCTTCTCTTCGCCGGCCCTCCCGGTACCGGCAAGACCATGCTGGCCAGCCGTCTGCCCGGCATCCTGCCGCCGCTGACCGAGGACGAGGCGCTGGAGGTGGCGGCGATCCGCTCGGTCAGCGGCCTGGCTCTTCGGGAACAGTGGGGCCGGCGCCCCTTCCGGGCCCCGCACCACACCGCCAGCGCGGTGGCGCTGGTGGGCGGCGGCTCGAAGCCGCGCCCGGGGGAGATCTCCCTGGCTCACCACGGCGTGCTGTTCCTCGATGAATTCCCCGAATTCTCGCGCCACGTGCTGGAGGTGATGCGCGAGCCCATGGAGTCGGGGCAGATCCATATCGCCCGGGCCAGCCACGAGCGCCGATACCCGGCCCGGTTCCAGCTGGTGGCGGCCATGAACCCCTGTCCCTGCGGCCACCTGGGGGACCCGCGCAATCGCTGCCAGTGCACCGCGGCGCAGATCCAGCGCTACCAGGCGCGGCTCTCCGGGCCCTTGCTCGACCGTATCGACCTGCAGGTGGAGGTGCCGGCCCTGCCGCCGGAACAGCTCACCTCCCGCGAGGCGGGGGAGCCGTCGGCCGTGGTGCGGGCGCGGGTGATGACAGCTCGGGAGCGTCAGCAGGAAAGGGGCGCGCTGAATGCTCACCTGGCCGGGCGGGCGCTGGAGGGCGCCTGTGGCCTTCAGCCGAGCGACAGGGCCTGGCTGGCCGAGGTGCTGGAGCGGTTGCGCCTGTCGGCGCGGGCCTACCACCGCGTGCTGCGGGTGGCCCTGACCCTGGCGGACCTGGCGGGAGCACCCCGGCCCGAGCGTGAGCAACTGATCGAGGCCATCGGCTACCGTCAGCTCGACCGGATGCTCAAGGGGTGAAGGCTCGGCTCGAGGTCGGGGCGCTACAGGGCGGTGGCGTCGAAGGCACCGCTGATCTGCTCTTCCCACAGCGTCTCGTCGGCGCCAGGCCGGCGCAGGGCCAGGCTCAGGCGGTAGGGCAGCAGTGCCCGGTCGGAGAGCTGCAGGCGCGGGCCGTCTGCCTCGAGACGGCTCTCCAGCCGCCACTGGTTGTCGCTGCTTCCCTCGGCCATGGCGTCGCTCCAGTCGAGCACCTGGGGGCCCTCGGAGACGCCCAGCAGGGCACGCGTCAGGCTCTCGAGGAAGCGTTCCTGGCCGATGCTCAGGGCGACATCGACCTCGGGGGGCGCCATCAGCAGCACCTGGTCGGTAGGCGGACGGGGCATCGACGGGGCGTCGAGGATGCGCTCGGCGGCACGCTCGCCGAGGTTCAGCAGCGCCTGGCGCAGGGTTTCGGGGCGCTCGGGACTGGCGGCACAGCCGGTCAGCAGCAGCACCAGGAGGCTGGCCGTGAGTCGGAGCGTCATGGATCGTCGCCCTCTCGGCGGGTGGCGGGTTCCAGGGAGGCGACGAAGCGGTCGAGGGCATCGAACAGCGTCTGCCGGATCGGCTCGGCCTCGTTGACCAGGTGGTGGCGTGCCTCCGGGTGGCGATGGATCTCGGCATTGGGAAACTTGCGTTCCAGCACCGCCAGGTTCCACTCCCAGTCCACGGTCAGGTCCTGTTCGCCCTGGAGGATCAGCGTCGCTACCGGACTGGGGGGCAGTGCCAGCAGCTTGGGCATCCATCGGCGCATGGCGCTGATCCACTCCATGGTCAGGCGGTCGGGCTGGAGCGGGTCCTGATCACGCAGGAAGGCGGAGAATTCGGCGTCGGTGGAGTTGGCGCGGAACTTGCGCGGGATCGAGCTCACGAAGGGGCCCACCAGGAGGTGCAACCAGCTCGACTGGCTCCAGCCCCAGGGGCGCACCAGCGGGGCCAGCAGCGCCAGCCCGGCCCAGTGGCCATCGTCGCCACGGGTGAGGGCATCGGTGGCCAGTATGGCGGCGCCAGTGCTCTGGCCGACACCCAGCCAGGGGCGGGGGGCCAGGCCCTCTTCCTCGAGATGCTGCTGCAGGCACTGCAGGCAGCTGCCATAGTCATCGAAGTCGTCGATGGAAGCACGCGGCCCGCTGGACAGGCCATGACCCGGCAGGTCCCAGAGCACCACCCGCCAGCCACGGTCCAGCAGGTGCTCGAGCAGGTGGCGATAGAGGCCGAGGTGGTCGAAGTAGCCATGCACCACGAAGGCGGTGCCGACCGGCTCCCTGGGACTCCAGACCTGGGTCCAGAGACGGAAGTCGCGGGCGTCCACGTATCCCACGTAGAGGCCCACGTGCTCGGCGAGCAGGGGGGCCAGGCCGTAGTGGCCCAGGTAGCGCTCCAGGTCCTGGCTGCTGGGTACCACGTCGGTCAGGTCGACCAGGCTGACAGGGCCGAGGGCCTGCAGTGGGGTAAAGTCGCTCATTGAATCCTCCGCAACGCCCGGACATGCTAGCGTCAACCCGGTGAGGGAGCTACCGATTCCATTCGGGCCGGTCGCCCGAAGGTCCATGATGTCTTATCTTTTGGTCTAGCTCGGCGTGGCTTCCGAGGCTTCAGGGTTTACATATGGAATCATTTTCCACAAAATCCCCGCACGCAGTCGCCCAACCCTACACCGGCCGACCGGTACAACCGGCGACCGGCTGCCAAGCACGAGGAGATCCACAATGACCGAACGCGTCACTCGCCACCGTCTGCAGGTGGCCGCGGAGCTGGACCGATTCATCAACGAGCAGGCGCTCCCGGGAACCGGTGTCGATGCCGAGGCCTTCTGGTCCGGCGTAGATGCCCTCTTCCATGATCTGACACCGAAGAACCGTGAACTGCTCGCCGAGCGTGATCGCCTGCAGGAGAAACTGGACGCCTGGCATCGCGAGAACCCGGGCCCGGTCCGCGACATGGCCGCCTACCGTGCCTTTCTCGAGGAGATCGGCTACCTGGTCGAGGCCCCGGCCGAGGTCGGCGTCACCACCGCCAATGTCGACCGCGAGATCGCCGTCCAGGCCGGCCCGCAGCTGGTGGTGCCGGTGAGCAATGCCCGCTACGCGCTGAACGCCGCCAATGCCCGTTGGGGCAGCCTGTATGACGCCCTCTATGGTACCGATGCCATTTCCGAGGAGGGCGGCGCGGAGAAGGGTTCCAGCTTCAACCCGAAGCGCGGCGAGAAGGTCATCGCCTATGCTCGCGGCGTGCTCGACCGGGCCGCTCCCCTGGCCACCGGCTCCCACCGCGATGCCGTCAAGTACGTCCTGCGCGACGGCCATCTGGTGGTGACCCTGGAGGGGGGCCGCGAGACGGGGCTCAAGGACCCGGGCAAGCTGGTCGGCTTCAATGGCGATGCCGCCAACCCCGAGGCCATCCTGCTGGTCAACCACGGCCTGCACCTGGAGATCCAGATCGACCCGAGCCACCCGATCGGCAAGACCGACCCCGCCGGTGTCAAGGACGTGATCGTCGAGGCGGCGCTGACCACCATCATGGACTGCGAGGACTCCGTCGCCGCGGTGGACGCCGAGGACAAGGTCGGTGTCTACGGCAACTGGCTGGGCCTGATGAAGGGTGACCTGGAGGAGCAGGTCGAGAAGGGTGGCAAGACCATCACTCGCCGCCTGCACGGCGACCGCAGCTGGACCAACGCCAGCGGTCAAGACGTCACCCTGCCGGGCCGTTCGCTGATGTTCGTGCGCAACGTCGGCCACCTGATGACCACCCCGGCGGTGCTCGACGCCGACGGCAACGAGCTGCCGGAAGGCATCCTCGATTGTGTTGTCACCGGCCTTGTCGCCCTGCACGACCTGAAGAAGGGCGAAGGCGAGCCGCGCAACTCCCGCGCCGGTTCCATGTACATCGTCAAGCCGAAGATGCACGGCCCGAAGGAAGTGGCGTTCGCCAACGAGCTGTTCGGTCGTGTCGAGGACGTCCTCGGCATGGCTCGTGACACCCTCAAGATGGGCATCATGGACGAGGAGCGCCGGACTTCCGTCAACCTCAAGGCCTGTATTGCCGAGGCCGCCTCGCGGGTGGTGTTCATCAACACCGGCTTCCTCGATCGCACCGGCGACGAGATGCATACCGCCATGGAAGCGGGCCCGATGATCCGCAAGGGCGACATGAAGAACGCCGCCTGGATCCAGGCCTACGAGCGCAGCAACGTCCAGGTCGGCCTGGCCTGCGGCCTGCGTGGTCGCGCCCAGATCGGCAAGGGCATGTGGGCCATGCCGGACCTGATGGCGGCCATGCTCGAGCAGAAGATCGGTCACCCGAAGGCCGGTGCCAACACCGCCTGGGTGCCGTCGCCCACCGCCGCCACCCTGCACGCCCTGCACTACCACCAGGTGGATGTCACCGCCATCCAGCGCGAACTGGAGGCCCAGGGCGAACCGGACTACCTGGACGACCTGCTCACCGTGCCGGTGGCCGCCGAAGCCAACTGGTCCGACGAGGAGATCCAGCAGGAACTGGACAACAACTGCCAGGGCATCCTCGGCTACGTGGTGCGCTGGGTCGAGCACGGGGTGGGCTGCTCCAAGGTGCCGGACATCCACAACGTCGGCCTGATGGAAGACCGCGCCACCCTGCGCATCTCCAGCCAGCACATCGCCAACTGGCTGCATCATGGCGTGGTGGACGCCCCGCGGGTCCAGGAGACGCTGGAGCGCATGGCCAAGGTGGTCGACGAGCAGAACGCCGGTGACCCGGACTACACGCCGATGAGTGCCGACTTCTCGGCCTCCACGGCCTTCCAGGCCGCCAGCGACCTGATCTTCAAGGGTCGCGTGCAGCCCGCCGGCTACACCGAGCCGCTGCTGCACCACTGGCGCGCCGTGCACAAGGCGAAATGATCGGCCTCGGGCCTCGGGTGGCGAGCGGCAAGGAAGGGATCCCCTGGCGCTCGTAGCTCGTAGCTCGTGTTGAGAGACGCCCCGGGTACCTGCCCGGGGCGCTTTCGGTTATGTTGACGCCAGAGTTCCCCTCGCCACCGACCCGCAGGAGCCATGCCATGACCGTGATGACCGCCGCCGCCATCGAGGATTTCCTCGACGAGGTCTTTCCCCAGCGTTCCGGGACGATCGAGGGCGTCGATCACATGCGGGCCACCATGAGCCTGGCCATCGAGGACGAGCACCTGCGCCCCGGGGCGAGCGTTTCCGGTCCCACCCTGATGGGCCTGGCCGACGTCTGCCTCTATGTGGCGATCCTCGCCCAGGTCGGCCCCGAGCCCATGGCGGTGACCAGCGATCTGCACTGCCGTTTCCTGCGTCGCCCCCGGGGAGATCGCGATATCATCGCCAACGCCCGCCTCCTCAAGCTGGGGCGCCGCCTGGCGGTAGGTGAGGTTCAGCTCTTCTCCGCCGGGGACGAGGCACCGGTGGCGCTGGTCACGGCGACCTACGTCCTGCCCGACAACGACTAGCGAGCACGCAGCACGCCGACGGCCAGGGCCAGCCAGCCGGCGATCATCAGCACCCCGCCCGCCGGCGTGACCAGCCCCAGGCCGCGGGCGCCGGTGAGCG
This sequence comes from Halomonas terrestris, assembly GCF_049166755.1. Taxonomy (NCBI): domain Bacteria; kingdom Pseudomonadati; phylum Pseudomonadota; class Gammaproteobacteria; order Oceanospirillales; family Halomonadaceae; genus Halomonas; species Halomonas terrestris. The sequence goes on from NZ_JBMHFZ010000032.1 coordinate 23,313, forward strand.
CCATGGCGTAGAGCGAGCCCGAGAAGAGCAGCATGCCCGCCACCCACAGGCCCAGGGCCAGGCGCTGGCCCGCCAGGGGTGTGGTGGCACGCCAGGCCAGCACTGCCAGCAGCGCCAGGGTGTGCCACGCCTGGTAGCGCACCCCGGTCTCGAAGGCGGCCGCCAGCCGTGGATCGAGCCGCCCCTCCAGGGCATGGGCGCCGAAGGCCCCCGCGATCACCACCAGGGCCCCCGAGAGCGCCCCGGCGAACCACCACCACCTGTCCTGCATGGGTGAGCCTCCCCGCGTCCAGAGAATCGTCGTGAATCGGTGCCTACCGTACCCCGGCCGGCCCGACTCGGCTACAATGGTGGCCCGCGAATCCCCGAGCACGAAGAGAGGACGCCATGCAGATCCAGCTCAATGGCGAAGCGCGCACCCTGACGCCCGACCTCACGGTCGCCGAGCTGGTCGAGTCCCTGGGGCTCGCCGGTCGACGCATCGCCGTGGAGGTCAACGAGGAGATCGTGCCCAAGAGCGAGCACGACGAGATCCGGCTGGCCGAGGGCGACCGGGTGGAGGTCGTCCATGCCATCGGCGGCGGCTAGTCGACGGGCCGCCGGCTGCCGAACTTTCCACGGGTATACAGGAGCCAAGCATGAGTGACTTTTTCCAGGACCAGCCGCTGCGTATCGCCGGACGCGAATTCACCTCGCGCCTGCTGGTCGGCACCGGCAAGTACCGCGACTTCGACGAGACCGCCGAGGCCATCGCCGCCAGCGGTGCCGAGATCGTCACCTTTGCGGTGCGCCGCACCAACCTGGGGCAGGAGGCCGGCGAGCCCAACCTGCTCGACGCGGTGCCGCCGGAGCGCTTCACCCTGCTGCCCAACACCGCCGGCTGCTACACGGCCAGGGACGCGGTGCGGACCTGCAAGCTGGCGCGCGAGCTGCTCGACGGTCACAAGCTGGTCAAGCTCGAGGTGCTGGGGGATCAGTCCACCCTCTACCCCAATGTCGTCGAGACCCTCACGGCGGCCGAGGAGTTGATCGCCGACGGCTTCGACGTCATGGTCTACACCAGCGACGACCCCATCGTCGCCCGCGAGCTCGAGCGACTGGGCTGCTGTGCCATCATGCCGCTGGGCTCGCTGATCGGCTCCGGCCACGGCATCCAGAACCCGCACAACATCCGCCTGATCATCGAGCAGGCCGACGTGCCGGTGCTGGTGGATGCCGGGATCGGCACCGCCTCCGACGCGGCCCTCGCCATGGAGCTGGGCTGCGACGGCGTGCTGATGAACTCGGCGATCGCCCATGCCCGCCAGCCGGTGCTGATGGCCAGTGCCATGAAGAAGGCCGTCGAGGCCGGCCGCGAGGCGTTCCTGGCCGGGCGCATGCCGCGGCGCCAGACGGCCGATCCCTCCTCTCCCTTTGCCGGTCGCATCAACGGCTGACCCTGGAACGAATTTCGAGCACGTCGCATGAACGAGTCGCAACACGACAGCACCGGCCCGGAAGGGCCGGACGCCCCGCTGCACCGCCGTGGCATCAAGAGCTACGTGCTGCGGGCCGGGAGGATGACCCAGGCCCAGACCCGTGGCCTCGAGGAGGTCTGGCCGCGGCTGGGCCTGACGCTGGCGGATGGCCGGCAGGACCTCGATGTCCTGTTCGGCCGCCAGGCGCCGCGGGTGCTGGAGATCGGCTTCGGCATGGGCGCCTCGCTGGTCGAGCAGGCCGAGCGTCATCCGGAGACCGATTTCATCGGCATCGAGGTGCACGCGCCCGGCGTCGGCAAGCTGCTCGACGAGGCCGACAAGCGGGGCCTGAGCAATCTGCGCGTCTATCGCGAGGATGCCCTGGCGGTGCTCGAACAGTGCCTGCCCGAGGCGAGCCTGGATACCGTGCAGCTCTTCTTCCCCGACCCCTGGCCGAAGAAGAAGCACCACAAGCGACGCATCGTGCAGCCGGCCTTCGTCGAGCTGGTGCGTACCCGGCTCAAGGTTGGCGGTGTCTTCCACATGGCCACCGACTGGGAGGCCTATGCCGACTGGATGGCCGAGGTCATGGGTGTGGTGCCGGGCTATTGCAATCTGGCTTCCGCGGAGACGGCACCCTTCGTGCCCCGCCCCGAGTTTCGTCCATTGACCAAGTTCGAGGCCCGTGGCGAGCGTCTCGGTCATGGTGTCTGGGACCTGATGTATCGACGCAGCGAATAGCCAGGCCGACACCGGCGATGGCGATGCCCATGCCGATGATGCCCTGTCCCCCCGGGCGTTCGCCGAACATGGCCGCCGCCCAGAGCAGGGTCACGGCGGGGGTCAGATAGACCAGCGTCGACGTCAGGGTCACCCCGAGCCGCCGCAGGCTGGTGACGAAGAACCCGTACCCACCCAGGCTCGATAGCACGATCAGCCAGCCCAGCGCGGTGACGCTGGCCAGGTCGGCGGCGGGAAACGCGAGGGTGCCACCGCCGGCGATCAGGGCGGCCAGCGTGAAGATGCCCGTGGCGGCGAGGAGCTGGGACAGCAGGGTTGCCGAGATCGGCATCGCCGTCGCCCAGCGCACGGCCAGCAGGCTGCCCAGCGTCACCGCCACCACCGAGCCGAGCGGCAGCAGGTAGGCCCACGGCGGAGCCTGGCCGCCGTGCTCGAGATCGTCGGCCACGTACAGCATCATCCCCAGGGTGGCGATGGCCATGCCCACCCAGCCACGGGCGGCCAGGCGCTCGCCGAGCCAGGGGCCGGCCAGCGCCGCCGCCAGCAATGGCTGCAGGGCGGTGATCAGCGCGGTCACGCCGGTGCTGACGCCGAGCCGGATCGCCAGGATCACCCCCAGCAGGTATCCCCCCATGGTCAGGCTGCCGATGGCCATTTCGCGCAGGACGTCCCGCCGTGCCGGCCGGCCGGTCCTGCGCAGCCGCCAGTACAGGCCGACCAGCAGGCTGGCCAGCAGGAAGCGCCAGGCGAACAGCGCCAGCACCGGCGTGTCGGCCTCGATCGCCAGTCGCCCGCCGACGAATCCCGAGCTCCAGCACACCACGAAGCCCACGGCGACCAGCAGCGATGTGAAGGGCAGAGGCATCTCGATATCTCCCTCGATGACCGGGCCTTGAGCCTGAGGCATATATCGACTTCAATGAATCGATATTGTCTTCAATCAGGTTTCAATATGGCTGAAGTCTCGACCGCGGCGCTGGATCTCGAGCTGTTACGCAGCTTCCAGGCCGCCGCCCGACTGGGGTCGCTGGCGGCGGCGGCGCAGCAGCGCCATCGCACCGTCAGCGCCATCAGCATGCAGATCAAGCGCCTGGAAGAGGTGCTGGGCTCGCGGCTGCTGGAGCGGGGCTCGCGCGGGGTGACGCCCACCGCGATCGGCGAGGCCCTGCTGCAGGAGTCGCGGGAGCTGCTGCGCCTGCACGACGGCATGCTGTCGCGCTTCACCGGCCGTGGGCTGGGAGGCAAGGTGCGCCTGGGGCTTCCGGAAGACTATGCCCGCGAGCTGCTGGGCAACGTGCTGCCGGAGTTCATGGCCTGTCATCCCGATGTCCTGCTGGAAGTCGTCACCGCCACCAGCGGCGAGCTGGCGCGACAGCTGAGCCGCTCCCGGCTGACGCTGGCGGTGATACTGGATCGGCCGCATTCGCTGCCGGGGGGAGAGACCCTGTGGCGTACCACGCCGGTATGGGCCGGTCCGCGGCGGGGGGAGTTGGACACGCGCCCATGCCTGCCCCTGGCGCTCCATGAGGTCGACTGTCCCTATCGGGCCCTGGCCATCGAATCCCTGGAAGGCATCGGCAAGCCCTGGCATGCGGTCTTCACCAGCACCAGCATTCATGCCATCGAGAAGGCGGTGGAAATGGGGCTGGCGATCAGTGTCCTCGACCGTGAACGGCTGACGCCGGCCATGCGCGAGCTGGACGTAGGGCATGGCCTGCCGGCGCTGCAGCGCTGTGAGGCGAGGTTGCACTTTGCCCGACACATCGAGGCCTCCTCGCGGCCGGCCGTCGAGGCACTGGCCAGCCTGCTGCGCGATCGCCTGGCCCAGCGCGGGCCATGGCGGGGCATCGGTG
>NZ_JBMHFZ010000033.1:0-26512 GCF_049166755.1 Halomonas terrestris
GTGCCGGCACGTGGACGTCAGCCTGTTCCGCATGCGGAACATGGTGAAGAAAAAACCGGCGCCAAAGGCGCCGGTTCTCGTTCGAGCGAAGGGGAGGGGCTTAGAAGTGGTAACGCAGCCCAGCGGAGAAGGAGTCCGCCTCGATACTGCCCCAGCCCGGAGATTCGGTGTTGATGTCGTGAACGCGCTCCCAACGGGCATAGCCGGCAATCGCGGGGGTGAATGCATAGCTGGCACCCAGACCATAGGTAGCGGACCACCCGGTCTCTTTCTCATCGTAGGAGTCGGAGTAGGTCAGCAGGCCGTAACCACCCAGCGAATCGACTTCGAAGCCCTCATTGACTTCGCCACCGCTGTACTTGGTGCGGACATGGGCAACGCCCAGCAGCGCTTCCAGGGTCAGATTCTCGGTGACCGGCAGCATACCCACGCCACGGAGGATGAACGCCCTCGATTCGTACTCGTTGTGGAAGTCGGATACGCCGACATAGGTCTCGCCGTCATGGTTGAAGGTGACGGTATTGGTGGTCTCGTAGCGAGCGCTGCCGAGATCACGATAGGCGAGTTCCAGGGCAAGATTCGGTGTCAGCTGATATCCGACCCCGAAGCCGAACTCCTGGTTGGTGTCGTCGTAGTCGCTGCTCCCCTCGGTCACGAAGGGCTCGAGGCCATTCGGGATGTTGACCAGGAGGTTCGCCTCATCCATCCGGGCGGCACCGGCAGACTGCTGGGCGATGACGTCACGCTTGGCTGCGTCACTACCGATGTCGTTGTGGCTGTACTCACCGAATACGTAGATGCCGGTGTCCGCCATGGCGGGAGTGACGAAAGCGCCGGCGATGGTGGCGGTCAGTGCGGTACAGAGCAGAGTCTTCTTCACGTGGTGTTCCCTTACTGTGGTTGGGGTGGTGCGAGCCTTGCCGCTCGCTTGCTTGAGTCATGCTACGGATTTCACGAAATACGCAAGGGGCCTCTGGCGGGCCTGCTGAACGCGGCGTCGCAGCGTGACAGCGACCCTAGAAGCGATACACGACACCCAGGCCTGTGGCTTCGAGGGTCGCATCTGGAGTGTCGAGATAGCGCATGTGATCGAGGCGTATGGCCCACTTGCCGCCGGTGTCGGCATCGAGCTCGATACCTACGCCCCAGGAGAAGCCAGATTCCTTGAGTGAGCGACCCCCTTGGCTGATCTCGACCTGGGCCGCACCAGCAAGGGCATAGGCACGAATATGGCGCGTGACGGGGTGTACGGCCTTGGCGTAAACGCCTACTGCGCTGTCCAGGGTCACGGATTCACCCTCGCGGGTATCGCTGCCCAGCCCGGCTGCACGGATCTCGCCACCGAACCTTGAGTTGAGATGGGTGCCCAGCGATACGCGTCCGCCGACAGCCTCGGCTGAGCCGCTGGGACCTTGATCCAGAGCCCAATGGATCGCGTCGGCAGCGAGGTAGCCCACCATCTGGGCGTAAGCGGGTGAAGCAGTAAGGCTTGCCGTGACGAGCGCGGCAATCAGCAATGAGGGGGTACGGAAACGGAGCATGCCTGAGGGTCCTTGTTTGGCACCGTGGTGACGCTGATCGGTACGATACGCGCTGACTGCCGCAACACCGGTGCCGGGAAGGACCCTTCAAGGGCACGTCGAGACACCGGTTCACGGCATCGCCACTGGATATACTGGCCAGGCGCTGACGCGGGTGCGTTCTTCAGTGGCAACAACCAGGGAGGCCTGCGGACGTACTCGAATGGCTCTCTTCGTCATTGCAGGTTCTCGTCGGATGACGTAAAAGCAACATTGCACATTGTTGATATAGGGGTAATACCATGAAGCGAAAGAGTGATCTTGTTGCAGCACTTGCCGATAAGACAGGCATTAGCAAGACGGATGTCGCATCCGTCATTGATGCACTTCCCGAGATCGTAGTTGGTGGTTTGAAAGATGAGGAAGAGTGTATTCTTCCAGGTCTTGGCAAGTTCAAGATTGGCCACCGCTCGGAGCGAGTTGGCCGTAATCCTCAAACGGGCGACAAGGTCACGATACCCGCACAGAACACGATCAAGTTTGCCGCTGGGAAATCCCTTAAAGACTCAATCAAGTAAGTCGTACGACACACACCACTCTATATTCTGTCGCTTAAACCTCGGGTAACCCCCGGGGTTTTTTAATGCTTGGGGGCCACCCCTTAACCTGACACACAACACACCGCTTCACAGGTCCTTGACGAGATCGGCTCGTGGCCACGCGTAGCGGGGCAGAGGCGATAGAGGCAAGGGCCCGTCAACGAGCGCAGCGAGGCGACAGCCGGCGGGTGAGCCTGCGTTTCTGGCCAGTCCCCCCTCGACCGGTTATCCCCAGAAGGCCGTTAATCCCTACAGGAAAGCCCCTTTTGATTTACAGGTCATGTTTGTAAAGGGTCGCTAGAGGAAGGCCTAGAGGCTTGCTACAGGTTTTAGGGGGGTGGTGATTCTTCGTGCCGGTGATCGTGATTCTTCGTGGCAAATGATCGTGATTCTTCGTGCCAGTGATCGTGATTCTTCGTGCCGAATGATCGTGATTCTTCGTGGTAGTGATCGTGATTCATCGTGCCTAAGCCATTGTATCAACAGGGATATCCACAGAAACCGCCAAACACCATTCGCTCACGAAAAAGGCCATCCCGGTGGGGATGGCCTCATATCGATCATTCGGATCGGGCGGCGCTAGCCGCGGTAGGGTATCGGGGGTGGGGATGGGCGCAGGGCGATACCCGTCTTGACGACGCTCACACGTGCCTTGGGATAGACTGCCAGCACCTTCTTCAGCGCCACCTTGAAGTCCCGCTTGAAGTTTCTTGGCCCATGCTCGCCATGGTAGTCATGCCCGAACTGCGCTCGCAGGGATACCCAGTGCAGCAGCACGCTCTTGCCATTCACCCGGTGCAGGCGCTCGGCAAGCATGGCGTAGAGGTCCAGAGCGAGAGCTGATCCTTTCAGCGCGTGAAGGGCTCGCAGGTCCAGTGGGACGGCGTGCTGCGTCAGGCTGTCATAGTACCGCTGGGTGAAGGCTATCTTTTCCGGCCACAGGTCTCTGCCGGCCCCATTGCCACTCGGGCGAGTCCAGGCCTCGAACTCATCGATCAGGTCGCCTTTCACGGTGTAGGCCGTATCGCCCACGCTGTAGCCCATGGTAATGCGACATGCGGCCAGCGCCTGAACCTGACGCTTGAACATCGTGTAGGGGCCCCTGTCACCGCCGGCCGGCTCGAATCCCAGCGTCCTCAGGAATGCTGAAGCACTCGGCCCGACATCCACGATGGGAGACCGCTGTCTCAGGGCCTGGGTGTTCAGGTGTGCCAGCACGAGACGTGGCATGGCCCCGTAGGGTACGGGGTGTTCGACCCAGCCTTCTCCGTCGAAGAGCGACCCTGCCTGGATGTGTATCCCAACACCGTCGCAGACGCGCTGGAAGGACGTGCCTTCGATCGCCCTGCGTGGCAGCCCTACCTGGCAGAGGATCGTATGCATGAAGGCCAGATCGTTACCCGCAGGTCCATTCATGCTGATGCGCTTGCTGGCTGCCAGCAACGCCTGGCGTGACGGTCTGGCTGACTCCTCCTCCATGACCTCCGAGGTGGGGTAGGTGCGCTCAGAGGGTGCATCTTCCCTCAGCTGCCCGGCCTCCACGAGCTGGCTCACCACCTCCTTGGCCATCCGCGGGTCAAGACCCTTTTCAATCAGCTGCTGGAGGTATGCCTCCCTGGTTGGCTTGTCGTGCTTGTCTTGTGCCACCTGCTGCCCCTGTCATCGTGTATCGGCTCTCACAGTCCCGCGCATGCTATGCCCATCGCTGTCTCATGGCGGGGTGCCGAGATGCCCTTGGAGGGCACGACGCGAGGGGGGCGACCCGAGCGGCTGTTGGTACCCTGCTTCGCATTGGGGAGGTTTGCCGGGGTGCCCAAATGGGCCACTGCCCATTGGCAGCGCTGGGCATTGTCACATGAAAACACCGTGTGATTATGGCGACCTAAATACCGTTTCCCAGGGCATTGCGTCTTTCTTGATTGGTTATACAGTGAACTCACGTCAACAGCGACGCCAACGCCAAGCAGTCATTACGTCAAGCTATGTAGATACGCCAAGAGGAAGAAACAATGAGCAGATCCAAGAACCTTGTAATCCTGATCGGTAACCTCGGTAATGATCCCGAGACCCGCAATTTGCCGAGTGGTGGAATGGTCACCAACGCTCGACTCGCCACCACTGATACCTGGAAGGATCGTCAAACGGGGCAAATGCAAGAGCGCACGGAGTGGCACACTCTGGTGTTCTTTAACAAGCTTGCTGAAATCGCTGGCAATTACCTTTCGAAAGGCTCGAAGATTTATATCGAGGGTCGACTTCAAACTCGCAAGTGGCAAGGTCAAGATGGCCAGGACCGTTATTCCACCGAAATCGTCTGCAGCGACCTGCAGATGCTCGACGGTAACCCCAACCGGACACGCTCCAACGCACCGTCGCCCAGTGCCGGCCAGCATGCTGGGCATGGCCAACCGCAGCAGGGGCAGGGCGGCGGGCACCAAGGGTATGGCGCCCCGTCGCCGCGCCAGGGCTACGGACAGGGTCCCCACCAGCCGCCCATGGGCCACCAGGGTGGCGGCTATGGGCACGCACAACCCGGGCATCAGCCCACCATCTCGGATGGTTTCGGGGCTCCCGATGATGAGATCCCGTTCGCGCCCATTCACCCCATGATGGGTGGCTGATCAGTTGCCACTGACCGCCACCATGTTTCCGGGTGGCGGTCGCCTCATCGCCAAGGACTACCGTAATACCGTATACAGTAACTACATGATCCCCTCGGGAGGCTCAGATGGAGATTAGCTATCAGGCAACGGATCACGACCTCACGGTCCTGAGGGGTCAGATACCCATCCGCGAATTGCCATTATTGATGAAACGGCACGGTAAGGATGCCATCGTCGATACCTGGCTGGCCCGGGCATTGAGGGCCACCATGGTCATCGGCTCGCCTGAAGCCTGCGCCAGACAGCGCGAGGCTCTAGGGCTGAGTCAGCTTCCCACTGGGGAGATTGCCACGCTGCCGTTGCAGCAGCAGGTCGACGCCTGGCGCCGGCGAGGCGATGTGGGTGCTTCATCGGAAGCCCTGGCCAATGTGCTGATGGGCATGGCTCACGCTCCCGAGGAGCCGGCGCACCCCCGAGACGCCGGTGACTTCCAGCGCTGCGCCTTGTTGCTGGTCTGGGCCCCTGGGCTCCGTGAGCGCCTCCCGTCGATCGCTACCCGTTCCACCGCCTGGCGTGCCATCGTTCAGCACTGGGATGAGCTCGAGATGCTTCTCGCCCTCGGCGATAGCGGGCACCGAAAGATCAACGAGCGTCTGTCGGAGCTGCTGTCCTAGACCGTTGGTGTTGGCCGAGGAGGTCTCGTGAAACTCACGCCAGAGCAGGCTCGCATCATCGAGATGGCGACCGAGGCCATGTCCGAGGGGCAGGCTGAGTTGGAAGGCGGGCGGTTGATCAACGCCCCGGGAGTCGCCGGGGCCGGCAAATCGGCGATCATTGTCGAGCTTGCCCGTCGCGATGCTCGCCGTCGCATCCTGTTTCTGTCCCAATCTCGCAACCTACGCGATCGGGCGAGGGCAACCTTGCCCCCCAACGTCATGGCGATGACTGTCCAGGAGGCGGCGCACCGCTATCTGCTGCGTCTCTTCGCCTCCAAGCTCAAGGCCCTGCCCGTCCAGGGCAGCCTGACCGACCAGCAAATGCTTGCTGCCGGCGGAGCCGGCACCACTCAGCGTGAGGTCCAGCGAGCACGGCAGGTGCTTTACCGGTTCTATCGCAGTGCCGACCGCCATCCCGAGCCGTCACATCTCCCCTCCGGTAACCGCCCAGGTGAGGAGTGGGTTCTCGCCCCAGGCGAGAGTCTCCGGGTGCTCAGGGTGGCAAGGGATGTCTGGTTCTCCCAGATCAGTCGCGATCCCGGCTCGGCACCACTGACTTATGCCGCCGAGGTCAAGCTGTGGTCCCAGTCGGCGACGGAGCAGATCCACCTGGAGGGGCTGGAACGGTCCATCTCCGTCTCTCCGCTGCACGGGGCAGAGCTTGTGATCCTCGAGGAGTCCCAGGACGCGGATGAAGCCCAGCTAGGCCTGCTGTCACGACAGAACATCGCCGTGGTCATGTTCGGCGACGCCTTCCAGTCGCTGCGGCAAGGCAACCGCAGAATACAGGCTCAGCGCCACCCCCTCCAGGAGAGGGCTGACACGGTATACCTGCGCGACTCGTTCCGCTTTGGTCCATCGATCGCTTCACTGCTCAACGCCCTGGCCCACAGAGCGGGTAGTCCCCGTGTTGATCGCTGTGTGGGTCGGGGCGAATCGAACGTCTACCCGGGAGCGCATCGCTATCACTGGGAGGCGCAGCAGGTCCCCTACACGGTCATCACGAGTTCCGCGGCCGGCGTGTTCCAGGAGGCATTGGAGGCCACTCAACGCGGCAAACGCATCGCCTGGGTCGATGGGCTGGAATCCTATCCGATCGGCCTGGCCCATGACCTCGCAGTGCTCCGTCGTGACAGGGGCGTCCTCGGTCCCGCTGGTTCTGCCCGGTCGTCATCCGCACTGGCAGGTGTGAAAACTCTCGAGGAAGCACGAGCCCGATTCCGCAAGCGGTGGGATAGCACCGCGCTTGAGCTGTGTGATTGGGTCGAAGCGGCAGGACAGTCGACCCAGGAGCTCCCCGAGATCATTGATCGGTGGCGTGAGCTGGACCAACAGCGCCAGGAGGCTATGAAGGATGCCTCGCACCCCCCACCTGAGCGCGATCTCACGCTGACCACCGTGGCTCGGGCGAAAGGGCATGAATGGAGCCGTGTGGCGATCAGCGATGACTGTTTCCCGCAGGTGCTACTGCAGGGCCGTTGGCAGTTGCCCAAGCGCGACCGGCAGGCAGCCAATTGCGCCTACACGGCGATCTCGCGAGCCCAGGTTGCCGTGGCGGTGCCCGAGGCCTTCTTGAAGCTCCTCGAGGTTCACGGAGTCGTTCTGGCGCCAAACAGCTATCCGGTCGGAGAGGAGCGGGTCGCGGAGGAGCGGGTCCACTCCCACTTCGGTTGCCAACGTCATGCTCAACTGGAGATGTCGCCTTCCCTGCGGCGCCGGCGGATGGCTCTCAAGCCGCCCAGGCGTGTATCCAACGTGGCCTCTGGGCATCAACGTTTGAAGGAGCAACTCGAGGAGCAGACTGAGTCGCTGAAGGGGCATTCGGTGGAGGAGCTTCGCGCCATGCTCAGAGGGCCCGCACGCACTGACCGGCGTCGTGGGCGTTGATGTCCATGAGACCATGAGGGGCTAGGCTCAGGAGGTGCCGAGTGTGTTCGAGAGACTGGATGTCGAGGAGCTAGCATGGAGTTCTGTCCACGTTGCCGCGGGGGAGAAGTGAACGCCCCAAATTGTCCTGGCTGTGGTGGCAGCGGGTTTGTCGACGACGTCGCCGTTGAGCCGCCACCGGCGAAGATCCTGTCCGTTTCGCCGGTAGCTCGCCGCCAGCAGATCGAGACAGCGAGGAAAGCCAGGGAAGCCGAGAAGCGTCGAAAGGTTCGGGTGGGGTCACGCCCTGCCACCGGTACCGAGATGGCGTTGGCGGCTTTGACGCCTCAGGAGCGTCGTGATCGCGAGAAGTGGTTGCGCAGGTACCAAGCACGCCAGGCCAGGCGCCTGAAGGATGAAGCACGGCGTCGCAAGATGACACCGGAGCAGCTGGCGGCCGAGGATCAGCGGCGTCGCGAACGGGCCTACGTGAAGCGACTGAACCGCCTCCAGGTGGCGAAGAAAGGGAATGACACACCCCGGGCTGGGCGAAGTCCGACCCGCCAGAAGACACCCACGACGCCGCCTCGAGATCGGCTCAGTCGCGAGGAGCAATCGGCCAAGGTTGCGACCAATGACCAGCTGAGGGCTCAACTGGCCTCGCTACTGCCGGATGCCTCGCCCTCCGATCCTGCACATGCTAAGGCTGACAAACGGCCTGCTGCGAAGAAGCGGACGGCCAAACACAACCGACGCCGAGGTCAAGAAGAGGGGCTGCGCGAGCTCCCTCCGATCGATCCCCTGCATGCGTACCGCGGTGAGTTCCAGATGGTGGTCCCGGGGCATGATCGCGACGAGGATGCGGGTAGGCATTATGGCCACAGCTTCCGTGACCAGGATGGCCAGTTCGGTTCGATGCCCCAATACGACGACCACGAGTGAACAATAGGAGATGGGCATGGGCCATGATCAGCGCCAGCCACTGCAGAAGGGCACGATCATCGAGTTCTGTGGCGATGAGGCCGAAGTCATCCACGATGAAGGCGGTGACCGACTCACGGTGCGGCTGGACTCGTTCGAGATGTGCTGGCGCTGGGAGTTCGAGGGGGTGTGCTGTTCCGTCGTGTCAGAGCCTCTACCCCTCGCGGCCAAGGATTTATAAGGAAAAGGAGACTCAAGGAGGCATCTTGCAAATCATTGTATCGAAAGAACAAAGAGCTGCGGTCGGGGAGTTGGGGCAACCACTTGGGGGGAGTTTGCACCACCAGTCCTGCTTCAATCGGTGAGTCGACGCTACCGGTTATCCTCTTTCGAAGGGCGTTGGCTCGTCATTATGCGAGCCTGAACCACCGGTAGGCGCACGTTCTGCGAGTCTCCGCTACCACCAGAGCCCCACTGGGCCTGTGGATAACCGCTTCTGACAGGGCCGGCGAAGCCCCTTCACGCCATTGTGCGAGCCACCACCACCACCTTTCTCGAGTCTGCACTACCAGGCGTCCCGTGCGGAGCGTAGCCGTTCGACGGCCCTGGGCACACCTCATCAGAGCGCCATTTTGCGAGCGTGGACTACCACACCGGGAGCTGGGCCCGTTGGTATATTGCGACCTACCGCTACCGGTTGGCCCTATCCATGGGGGTTTCACGAGCGCCAGCTACCACTGCAAGTGGTGAGGGGGTTTTGCGACCAGCAGCACCCGCTCTCACCGCTTCGCGTTGCAGGTGCGGCCCGGCTCCTGGGGCATGCGCCCCTGGCGTGCTTGATGAGCGTTCCGCTCGATCTGGATATAGGCGAACAGGCACACGCAGGCCATGAACACGGCGAAGGCGGCGATCATCCAGCTGACGGGGGACAAGGGGCCTCTCCTCTGATGGAACACCTGTTGCCATTCTAGCACCCGAGGCTGGCGCCTCGCGGGCGACAGAGGGTCCTGCCCCATGTGAGAGGCCCACTGCTCCGGCAAGAGGGTTTTGCGAGCGCCAGCACCCAGTTACGCCTTGGCACGCACATTCTGCGAGTGTCAGCTACCACTGCTCAGCGGCGCGATTCCCGCCATACGGGGGTTTTGCGACCAGCAGCACCCGGTCAGAGGCCTGGCGCGGGGATTCTGCGAGTTCCCGCTACCACTGCAAGCCCAAAGGGCTCGGCGGGGCATTCTGCGAGCGCCAGCCACCACTCCCTCATGACAGAGGGATCGGCAAGGGGGGATTCTGCGAGTGCCAGCACCCAGTCCTTCAACAAGGCAGCGGCATTCTGCGAGCTTCCGCTACCACTGCTCAGCGCCGAGAATCGCGGCAGACGGGGGTTCTGCGAGTGCCAGCACCCAGTTCTTCAGCAAGGCAGCGGCATTCTGCGAGCTTCCGCTACCACTGCTCAGCGCCGAGAATCGTGCCAGACGGGGGTTTTGCGACCACCAGCACCCGGTCAGACGCCAGGCTCGGGGGTTCTGCGAGTGTCCGCTACCACCCGACCAATGTCGGGGGTATCCCCCGGGTATTTTGCGACCACCAGCACCCAGTCTCTGTCGCAGCCGATGAATCGCCGTGAATCTACGGTGACGTAGGGAGCCTGGCACCCCTTTTGAATCCGAGTTATGCGAGCGCCAGCACCCAGTCCCGATCGGCTGAAACGCGCTCAGTAGGGGGTTTTGCGACCTGCAGCTACCGGCTGGGCGGAGCACCATCGTGGCGAAGGTTGTGCGAGCTTGAGCTACCACATCGAGGGTAGAGTAGAGGTCGCTCACCGGGAGTTATGCGAGTCTCAGCTACCAGTGAAAGCCCGGCAGGCGAGGGTTATGCGAGTCAGGGCTACCAGTTTACATGGGACGGGAGGCTGCTAGGCTCCGTCTAAGCCATTGCCACCACTCGCCGGGATACCACTCATGACACGACGCGCTACCAATGCCCGCACCGTCGACAGTCCCCGCCAAGTCCCCCTCTTTGGTCCCGACGAGACACCATTGGCAGAGCAGGATACTGCCCTGGATCGCCCCCTAGCCGTCTTCAAATCGTTCGTCTACAACACCAGCGACGAGCGCACCTCCCTGTCCAACAGCATTATGGTCTGGGACCTGCTGCCCAAGTACGCCAGCGAGCACCTCAACAGCGCCGAAGATGGCCCGCCCAAGGCCTCCGTGATCGAGTTCGGCTACTTCGGTCAGGATCTCAAGTTCACGCAGTTCCCCGGGACGACCAAGGATATCCGCGCCAGCAAGGGGCAGGAGGATGACCAGGACGCCTGGGTCAACCGCTTCCCGGGCATCCGCGAGCAGGCCGTCGAGATCGCCTTGATGAAGCTGGCCAGTGAGGAGGGGGGCATGTGCGAGCGCCCCGACGGTCGCAAGGAGGCCAAGTACGGCGTGTCCTTCTCGATCCGCCAGCTGCGCGAGATTCTGCGTTCTCTGGGGCACACCTACAACCACTACCAGGTGGTTGAGGCCCTGGACATCCTGACCTCCAGCACCTTCACCCTGGAGTCAGCCCAGGGCGAATCGATCATCCGTGGCCACATCCTCGAGGACTACCGGGCCTCGACGGCAAAGGGCAACGCGAGGTTTGCCCCAGAGGCTCGCTGGCACGTGTTCTTCAACCGCGCCGTCGCCAAGGCTATCCAATCGGCCCAATACCGCCAGTACGACCTGCGCCGGCTGTACTCACGCCGCTCCTATGGCATCAACGTCATCAAGCGCATGGTGCTGCTGGCCACCAACATGTCCGAGCAGCACCCGGTGCGCCTTCGCTACAGCGAGCTCCAGAAGACCACCAGCGGGCTGAACTACTCGCGCATCTCCGATGGCATCAGCTACCTCGAGCGGGAGCTGAAACGGGTCATGAAGGACGGGACGATCTCGCGCTACGAGAAGGAGCTGGTCAAGAAGCGCAAGAAGGGCGTCTCGGGCCGGCCGACGATCGTCGATGCCGTATTCATCCTCTATCCCGGAGCGGAGATGATCGCCGAGGTCAAGGCCTCCAATACCCGGCAGATGCGGGCCGAGCAGGAGTTGGGGCTCTCCCCGCGACAGCGCCAGGAGCGCCATCAGTCCCTCATCGCTGGCTGAGGCGTCTTGCTGGCGCCAACCGGGAGAGAGTGCGGACTATATGCCGTTGCAATCCGCTTGGCGGTCGTGAAAGCTCTTCGGGGGCACCCTGTATCGGCAGGTGACACCCTCGAGGGCCCGCCCGGCAGCCAGCCGGGCACTGAAGGGCTACCATTCATTCCCCGGAGCCCGTCATGCGCATCACCCTCTGGCATCCGCCGCAGAACCCCCAGCGCGTCCGCGCCTATCTCAATCAGCTGGGGTGCCTACCTCAGGACGTCAAAGCCTTCGTCGTGCCGCACGGCAATGGCGTGAAGCTGTCGGTCAGTGACGCCGCGGCCGCGCCGGCGGTGCTGGAGGCCCTACACGAGGCAGGGGTGCTGTCGGAGGGGCAAACGCTCGAGGCCGTCCCCTTCGCTGTCTTCGAGGAACGCGCCCAGGCAGGTGCTGGCAAGGCAGGCCGTGCGCCCAGGGCCAAACGGCAGGGGTCCTCGGCATCGAACCGGGCGCCAGCCCGGAACCTGACGGGGTCGCGTCTCGACGAGGCAGAGGCGCTGGACCTCGCCAGCATCCCGGTGCCGGACCCCGTGCTGATCCGCATCGACCATCGTGAGCCAGCGGCGCTATTCGAGGCGCTGCAGGACTTGCCCAATGTCACCCTGGAGCGCACGGAGCTCGCGCTTGGCGACATCGAGATCCAGGGCCGGGAGACCCGCTACGTCATCGAGCGGAAGTGCTGCGCCGAGACGGCGGCACGAACGGACTTCGAGGCCTCGGTGGTCGGTGACGACAAGCGGCTGTTCTTCCAGAGCGAGAAGATGCGCCTGGAGGAGGGGATCACCCCGATCGTGCTCCTGGAAGGGCCAGTCCACGACAACTCACGCGGCATGCTGGTCCAGGCCATCGATGGGATGCTCAGCTTCCTGGTCACGATCCAGCGCATGAACGTGATCAACACCTACAGCCTGCACCACACCGCCTACGTGGCCCTCAAGCTCGCCGCCCATGACCGTTCAGGTCTCGGCTACGAACCACCGCTGCGGGGGCGCAAGCCCACGGGGTTGCCCCAGGTGGCCCAGCTCGCCTTCGTGCTCGAAGGTATGCCGGGAGTTAGCGCCAACATTGCTCGCCTCCTGGCGGAACGCTTCGGCTCGATGGCGGCGCTGGTGGCGGCCAGCGAGGCGGACCTCGCCGCCGTGCCCGGAATGGGCCCCAAGCGTATTGCACAGATCCGCGCCGTCTTGCATGGCGGGTGATGACTTGCATGTACCGTAATTGGATATACGGTAATACGGTAATTATCGAGGCGGCCGAGTTGCCGCCACCCCAGCACGTCATAGCCCCAGGAGAACCCCCACGATGCTTCCCTTTGACGCCGAGACCGTCACCCCCGAGGAGTGGCAACGTATCACCGAACAGGCCGAGAAGCCGCTGTGCTTCAACTTCCTACTGCTACCCAAGGTGCCTGACGACGCCGACACCTTCCTCGATCGGAATGGCCAGGGCGTGATGACTTGTTATGACGACGTAGACTGGAAGGGGCTGGCGCAGATTCTCCAGGCGCGTCTCGAGGGACAGGTGCCCAAGAGCATCAAGGTCTATGTGGCCAACGATGGGCCCGACATCTTCGACATGGTGAACGTGCGGCACGACCGTCTCGACACCCCTGAGGCCGAGTCCGACTTCGGTTCGCGTACCCTCCAGGTGCTCCATCAGGTCGCCATGGCCGACTACCGGGCCGGGGTGCTGAGGCTGCCCGAAGAGAGCAGCCTCCATCTCAACCCGCCGACGGGCTCCCAGCGTCCCCCGATCGCGGGGTTGGTGATCTCCGTGAAGTTCACCAAGATGCTCCAGGCCGTGGACTACATGTCGAGCGTCATGAAGAGACTGTTCGGCCAACTGCTGCCTCTACCCATGGGGGCAATGTCATTGATGCACACCTTGGACGAGCCCTGCAGGCTTCCGCCCGAGGCGCACGCCTGGCTGGAAGCGCAGTTTGGAGCGGTCTACTCCGACCAGTGCGGCGTGTTGTTCCTGTCCGCCACCCACTCCTGAGCGGCACTCTCCCCGGTGACCAAGCGACGGGAGGAAGACTGCTGACATGCGCCGCGTGCGTATTCCTCTGTCAAAGGCCGATTTCGGTCGGTTGTATTCCGCCGTCGCGAGGGCGGCACGCTTCTGTAAGCATCACATACCCACCCAGGGCGACAGCGTGGCGACAGCCGCCATGCTGCTCGCAACCTCGACGCTGGTAAAGCTTCACAAGGATCTCTGCCCGCAGATGCCAGGGTACCGGTCGGATAGATGCAGAGGCCCCTTGGCTGTTGATTTCATCGCAGGCGGCAAGCTCGCCCTGTCCGTGGAGCCGGGTGCGCAAGATGTCTTGTACATCGTCATATTGGCGAACTGTCGTTCTGCTTCAGCTGGCGCTGAGGAAGTCGACACTCAGACCCATAAGCTGCTCGACCGTATTCTGGAGGCGGCAAAGGCGTGCGACTGAGCGTCTGATGCGGGTTGCCTTTATAAGAGATGCTCTCCCTCGGTGGTGGCGCCCTTCCGGGGAGAGGATGTTACATCGAGACGGTGCGACACCCTTGAAGGGCGCTCCCCACCTTGCGTGCTGGCGCTTTGCTGGCATCCTCCATGGCAACGGACCCGCCCCTAGCCACTGAGGAATCGCCCATGCCGGCCGCCGATCACGATCTGGACCTGTTCGCTGACGCCGAGGCTCCCGCCCGACAGCTCTCCGTTCCCAACGCCCACCTCATCGAGGGCAATGCGCAGGCCCTTGCGCTGCTCGAGCGTGCCGCGACCCTGGCCGAAGCGTGCGAGACCCTGAACGAGGCCTATCGCCTCGGCGAGCCCCTGGTCAGCGATGCCGCCTATGACCAGTGCTTTGTCCTCGGGCTTCGCCAGCAGGACCCCGATCATCCGTTCCTCCATCGCGTCGAGCCGGAGCCGCTGTCCCTGGACCTGCCCACGGTGAGGCATGCGACGCCGATGCTCTCCACGTCGAAGGCCTATGATCTCGAGGCCGTGGAACGTTACATCCAGCAGGTGACCCGGGCCGCCGTCGAGGAGGGGGTCGCCCCCGACGCCCTGCGCTTTCGCCTCACACCGAAGCTCGACGGCATCGCCGGGCTGGACGATGGAGATCGCCTGGTGACCCGAGGCGATGGACTGCAGGGCCAGGACATCACGCGCATCATCGAGCTTGGCGTGGTCATGCAGGGCGGTCGTGGTCGGGGCCGGGGCGAGCTGGTCTGCGATCGTGCGTTCTTCCATGCCAAGCTGGGCAAGGGCACCGAGTATGACCAGGAGCACCCCCGCAACTTCGTCGCCGGGTTCGTCAGCGCCGACAGCGTGAAGCCTCATCACCGGCTGGCGCTGGAGGCCGGCGCCATCCGCTTCGTCCCCTTTTCCGACCTGCCCGAGCGCATCGTAACAGCTGACGAGCTCCGCGAGGGGTGGGAGACCCTCTACGACACCGTCGTGGCGGACAACGCCTATGAGACCGACGGCATGGTGGTCGAGGTCACCGACGCGTCGCTACGCCATGCCATGGGGGCGACCTCGAGCCACGAGCGTGCAGTCATGGCCATCAAGCGCCAGGGCGAATCGGCCGTGTCCACGGTCCTCGCCGTGCGGCTGACGACCGGGAGGACCGGGAGGATCATCCCGACCTTGTTGATCAAGCCGGTGGTGCTCTCTGGCGCCACCGTCTCGAAGGCCACGGCCCACACCGCCAAGAACCTGCTGGCGCTGGGGCTGGGGGAGGGCGCCCAGGCCCGCTTCGTGAGATCGGGTGAAGTGATCCCCAAGCTCGTCGAGGTCTTGGCGCCGGCCAAGACGCCGCTGGCCGTGACGCGCTGCCCTTCCTGTGGCACCGAGGCGGTCGAGGAGGGCGAGCACATGGTGTGCCGAAATGTCTCGGGGTGCTCGGCCCAGGCCGAATCCCGGCTCCGGCACTGGTTTCACACCTTGGGCAATGTCGACCTGTTCGGGCGCGAGACAGTTGCCCGGCTGGTCGCGGCGGGCATCACCGAACTGCCGGCCATCTATGCCATGGCGGCCGACGACTTCTCCGCCCTCGGCTTTGGCCCCGGGCAATCCGCCAATCTGGTGGCCCAGCTGGAGCGTAGCCGCCGAGAGCCGGTCATGACGTGGCGCTGGCTGGCGGCGTTCGGCATCCGCCACCTCGGCCGCGGCGATGCCCGCAAGCTCCTGCAGGCGATCCCGCTGGACGACCTGGGGAGTGTGACAGCCGAGCAGATTGCCGCGATCGATGGTTTCGGACCCAAGACCTCACCGGAGATTGCCGCGACCCTTCGCGACATGTGGCCGCTGATCCTCCACATGCGGGTGCTGGGCTTCGCCCTCGAGGACGAGACGCCCGCCACCGAGGCGGGAGCCGACCAGCCCCTCGCCGGGCAGGTGATCTGCTTCACCGGCACCATGGTGGGCGCCTCGCGCAAGGACATGGAAGCCCAGGCCATGGCCATGGGGGCTCAGGTGCAGAGCGCCGTCAACGGCAAGACGACCCTGCTGGTGGCTGGTGACAAGGCCGGGAGCAAGGTGGCGAAGGCCGAGAAGCTCAATGACAGCGGCAAGGGAAGCATCCGCATCCTGACCGAACAGGACTACCGCCACGCCTTCGCGCCGCAGGCATGAGAAGGCGGCTTGCATGTCCTCGGACCTGTGCGATAGTCCCGAGGACATGCCCCGCTATGACCGACAGGATGGGGCCAGACGACCTCGGGAGGAGACATGGGATTATTCAGCTGGCTGTTCCAGCGTGACCAACGCCATGAGGAGCGGGAGACTGCCGACCGCTACGCATCGCCCCTGGCACACGATTGGCGCGATCTAGGTCCTATACGACGCCCTGTTGACCACAGCGCGGGGTTCCAGGACGACCTCACCCTCCATCGGACTGGGCTGACCACGTCGAGCAGAAGCGTGATGGATCTTGGCCTCGGCGGGGATGACCATTGGGCTGCCTACCAGGGGCCGGCGATCAATCCCGCCACCGGCTTGCCGATGCTCAATGAGGTGTTTGATATCCACCACAACCATTTCGGAGTCTCGGAAGACATAGGTGGCATGGACAGCCTCACGGGCATGGACGGTGGGATGGACAGCTTCGGCGACATGGGAGGTTGCGATGGCCGGTGGTGATGCCGTCAGTGAGGCCCGGGGCTTTACCCGTCAGCATCTCACTTCGCTTTCCCAGGATCTGCTGCACTGGAAGTCCCGTGGGGTCCTGCCCAAGGAATGTCGCTTTCATCAGCTGGCCGAACTGGTCGCCCGCTACAGCAGCGAGGAGGACTGCTATCAAATGGCGGAGCTGCTGGTGACGCGCTGCAGCCTCGAGGCCACTGCTGGCGCCGACGTGCCCCAGCCCCCCAGTGCACAGGCGCCGCCCATGGACCTCGAGGTCACTCTGTTCGATGTCCCTTCGGGTCCCGTGCGCGGCACGGCCACCCTGTTCCTCGAGCTCAAGGGAAAGGCGCACAAGCTGGCGCATGCGATCCTGCTCACCGACGCTCCGGCGGACGTGACCAACGTGACTATCAAGATGCCGCGACGCCTCGCAGAGGAGGACGTGGCCAGGGTCGCCGGTGCTCTGATGATCTTCTCGGAACGGGTTCGCGAGGTGCAGGCATGATCAAGGATTCCGTGCGTGATCCGGCCGGGGCGCTGGCCTATCTGTGCGACTGCACCCTGGCCACGGTGTGCACGCTGGCCTGCAAGAAGAAAGCTCCCCTGTACGAAACCCGCCGGCAGATCGCGATGGCGCAACAGGCCATCGACTGGATGCGGCTCTACGATGTCGACTTCTCCAAGACTCGTGCCCAGGAGGTGGTCGAGCAGTATGGCGGCAGCGTCGAGGCATGGGCCGCCTCGTTCAAGGATGGGGGCGCGTCGTCATGACGGAAGCGAGCCGTCAGCAAGCCTTGGGGCAATTCCCGACGCCAGCGTGGGCCGCTGCCGCCCTGGTGCGCAGCCACCTGCCCGATCTGGACCGCCAGGACTTCGTGGTCGAGCCGTCGTGTGGCCCCGGGCGCTTTCTTCAAGCGATCCCGGGGCATATCCCGGTGCTGGGGGTGGAGCTCGACACCGAGCTGGCGGAGCAGGCCCGGCTGCTGACGGGTCGCCCGGTCATCGCCGGGGACTTCCTGGAAGTGGAGCTACCCGAGACGCCTACAGTGATCGTCGGCAACCCACCGTTCAAGACAGCCCTCATCGAAGCCTTCCTCGAGCGAGCCCATGACCTGCTGGTGAATGAGGGTCGCGTCTGTTTCGTGCTGCCGGCCTTCTTCCTGCAGACCGCCCGGCGAGTCATGCGCTACAGCGAGCAGTGGTCGATGGCTCAGGAGATGCTGCCGCGCAACCTCTACGATGGCCTCAAGCATCCTCTGTGCTTCACCACGTTCCGAAAGGACCGGCGGCGCTTGATGGTGGGCTTCGGCCTCTATGCGGAGCTGGCGTACCTCCAGGGGCTCTCCAGAGACGTTCAGCAGGCCATGCGCGATGGACCGGCAACCTGGGGAGCGCTTGTCACCGAGGCCCTTGAGGCGATGGGCGGGGAGGCATCGCTGCGGGCGATCTACGAGTACGCCGCCGAGCGACGCCCGACACCGAACCCTGCCTGGCGTGAGCAGATCCGCAAGGTCTGCCAGACCAAGGCGCGTCGCACTGGACGGGGACGTTACGCGCTCCAGGAGCGCAGCCGTAACCTTACCCTCGATCTCGCCTCCTAAATCGCGCCGTCACGACGCGTCATCACCTTCTTTTTGCTGCCTTGCATGATCCCGGCTCCGGGGTACCGTTGTCTCACGACTTCCAACGTGATCACGCGAGGACTCTATGGATTATATCCCCCTTATCATAGCGATGTTCTTCGTCGCGCTTATCGGCAAGGTCATCAGCGATTACCTGGCGCTAAAACGGGACTACAACGCCCTGCCGACCCTCGACGAATACCGTGAAGAGTTCCCTGAGTGCCAGACGCCCCGCGGCATCCGCTGCTGCGAGTGCAATTCCTCCAGCATCTGGCAGCGCAAGCTGAACCAATCAGGTAGAGCCATCTTCGAGTGCCGGCACTGTGGCACCGAGCTCTATCGCCGCTGACCGGCCACCCAGCCCCACCATGCCCGGGGTCACCGACCCGCCAATCGCAGGAGCCAGACCATGTCCAATCCCGAACGCAGCAAGGCCCTCGATGCCGCGCTCTCCCAGATCAACAAGCAATTCGGCAAGGGCGCCATCATGCGCCTGGGCGAAGAGCCCCGGGTTGCCATTCCCTCGGTGTCCACCGGCTCGCTTGGCCTCGACGTGGCCCTGGGGATCGGTGGCCTGCCACGGGGCAGGGTGACGGAAATCTTCGGGCCCGAGTCCTCCGGCAAAACCACCCTGACCCTGTCGCTCATCGCCCAGGCCCAGAAGCGCGGGATGACCTGTGCCTTCATCGACGCCGAGCATGCGCTCGATCCCGGCTATGCCGAGAAGCTCGGGGTCAATCTCGATGACCTCCTGGTGTCCCAACCGGACAACGGCGAGCAGGCGCTCGAGATCACCGACACCCTGGTGCGTTCGGGCAGCGTCGACCTGATCGTGGTGGACTCGGTGGCCGCGCTGACCCCGCGAGCCGAGATCGAAGGAGAGATGGGGGATGCCCACGTCGGGCTGCAGGCTCGCCTGATGTCCCAGGCGCTGCGCAAGATCACAGGCAACATCAAGACCGCCAACTGCATGGTCGTCTTCATCAACCAGATCCGCATGAAGATCGGGGTGATGTTCGGTAGCCCCGAGACCACCACCGGCGGCAATGCGCTGAAGTTCTACTCCAGTGTCCGCCTGGACATCCGTCGCACCGGAGCGGTGAAGCAGGGCGAAGAATCGATCGGCAACGAGACCCGGGTGAAGGTGGTCAAGAACAAGGTGTCGCCGCCGTTCCGTCAGGCCGAGTTCCAGATCCTCTACGGCAAGGGCATCAACCTCGCCGGCGAGATCGTCGACCTGGGCGTGAAGTGCGGCCTCGTGGACAAGGCCGGTGCCTGGTACAGCTACCAGGGCAACAAGATCGGTCAGGGCAAGGCCAACGCCTGCCAGTTCCTCGAGGAGAACCCGGCGGTCATGGAGGAGATCGAAGCGGGCATCCGCCAGCAGCTGATGGCTGCCCCCGTGACGTCACGTGAGGCCACCGAGCAAGCCCCCGATCCGCTGCCGGAAGAAACGCCGCCGATGCAGCGAGACATCGTCGAGGAGTTCTAATAGTCCCGCGCACTCCGGCCACGCGGGCGACACCAGACGGTGCGCCCGCGTTCTTGTCTCACACCCCGGAAGTTGACATTAGATTCCGTCTATGTAAGATAACATGCTGAATTTAGCGCCTTTGAGCGCACTTTTTTGTTGAAGAGAAGCATCGCTGCCCGTTCCCATCCCCCCACCTTCGCGCAACCCGGGGTAGCGATCAGAGCTAGACCAAGTCGTCCTACATCAACCCACACACCCCGTAGGAGCGATCGAGCAACCGAGAGGAGATGCTCATGTCTAGCCCGTGCGCGAACACCGCCCGTACCCCCGTCCATGGTCGCCCCCGTCTGGGAGAGCCCACCAAGAGCCGATATCGCGCCGCCCGTGCGCTGCGTCTGCTGCAACTGGTGGAGGAAGAGTGCGACAACACCTTTCTGATGGTCACCCGTGACGATGCGATGCCTGCCGTGGAGGAGGCCCAGCAGCATACTCACCGGCGCTACCTGCTGGCCGTCCTGGAAGAGGAGGCCCGTTGTCTCGCTACAGCGGCGCGTAAGGCCGGGGAGGGTCTCCTGTCGCGCTATGCCACCCAGCAGAAGCAGGCGCTTCACGAGGCTATCGATCTGCTCCCGCCGATCGGTCACACCGAGGCCGAATGGGAAGCGATCCGGGGTCATCTCAAGAGCCCCGTGGGCCGCCCCGCGGTGTCGCTGGAAAGTCGTCTGGCCAAGCAACGGATGGCCTATCGTGCCCAGCTGGCGATCGCCAGGCACCATGAAGCCGAGCAGGGGGAGCCGCCGGCGGAGATGGCTGACCTGATCGCCGTGGCGTACAACCCCAAGCTGGGCAAGCCCGCCCACCCCGTCTGGGTGCGCCGCACCAAGGCATTGCTCAACCGGGTGAAGGAGCGAATCGCCGCGATCGAGTCCGGTGACGCTGCCAGGGAGCAACAGGAGCATCTGCAGGCAAGGATGCTGGCCGAGGGGGTCGATGATCCGTCGCAACTGAAGGGTCGACCGGTCAGCAACCTGGAGGAGCGACTGCCCAGCCTGCGCAAGCGCCGTGATGCCCTGGAGAAGAAGCTGCGGCGGCCGGCTGCCGCCGACCATGCCGAGGCCAGTGACGCGGCGCCCGAGGCGCCGCTGGTGCCCAAGGGCTGTCCGCGACTCCGGGCGCACCTGGATAAACTGCTGAGGGAGGTGGGAGCCAGTCATCTGGCCATCGAGACGGTGCCGGCCGTGGCGGTGCCCGAGCTCGAGGCTCGCTACCAGGCGTTGTCACGAGCGACCAGACTCCTGCTGGGGGGTAGGGTCGCCGGCTACCCCTAAGCCACGGCGACGTGACGGCCGATCCGCCGCCCCGGGATACGGTGGCGGCGGTATCGATGGGCAGAGGTCAGTGGATGCGGGTCAGGACGCGGTGGCGATGCTCAGGTGACGCCCCGCATGGCCGACCACGAACTGCTGGGCATCGGCGTCCCAGGTGAAGTAGAGCCGGTGGCGCTCATCGAGGGTGAGGTGGCTCTGCATGTCCCAGCGGCGGGAGCCCTCCGCCGTCTTCTCGGTGAAGATCCGCTCATCGCGCAGCTTGGGGTGCTGGTTAACGCGGTCAGACTCGACGCACGCCAGGTGCCCCGGCACCACCTCCTTGAGGCTGTAGAGAGGCTTGCCGGACGCCATGGCTTCCCAGCCTTGTTCGGCCATGGCCAGTAGCTTGCGCAGCAGGCCGGCGCCGCTCAGGGTGCTGGCCGCCTCGCTTGCCGACGTAAAGGCCGAGTCGAGGATGCGCAGGCGATCGGGATAGGTGGCCCGGGCCAGACGCAGCGCCTCCGGGGCCTGGCTCGACTGACCAAAGGCCTTCACCGCATCCACGAGGTCATCGTGGCCGATTGCGGATGCCTGCTCAGGCTCATGGGCTTGCAGCGTAGCCATGCTGGCACGCAACGCCCGGGCTTCGTCCTCAGAGCGCTGGAGGGCCTCTTCAAGCTCCTGCACGCGCTGTTGCTGGCGCTCCATGTCGGCCTGAGCGCTCGCCGTGGCCTCGTGGTGCTCATCGGCGCCTTCCTGACTTTCCTGCGGCTGCTCACCGGACACCGGCATCGAGAAGGGGACCAGCGACAGCTTTTCCCACGGTAGCTCGTCGAGGACAAGCAGCAGGGGCTCGACGTTCTCGGTCAGCATCTTGTCGCACGTGGCGGCCATGGTCTGTTGGGTATCGCTGATGCGTTTCAGGCGTTCGGCCAGGGTGAGCTGGGTATCGGCCTGGATCTCGCCGAGCGCCTCAGTGAAGCGCTGAAGGTCTCGTGCCACCAGCTCCGAGGCGAGCGGCACCAGGGGCAGGGGAGAGCACAGGGAGGGCGGCAACAGGTCGGCGTCCAGGTCGAAGTGTTCGGGCGCAATGGTGTCCGGCGGGCCCTCGGCATCGTCGGCCTGCTCGTAGAGACAGACCTCGCCCTGTTGAAGCTGGCAGATCCAGCCGCCCAGGAGGTCGGCGTAGTAGAACAGCCGATCGACGGCATTCACCAAGCGCTCGGGGGACGATCCGTCGTTGAAGGCGGCGAGGTCCTGAGCCAGCAGCTCCAGCCACAGCGGCGGTATGCCACGCGGCCCCAACGCTTCCTGTGACCAGGGCGTACCGTCCGGGGTGACGCTGGCGCAGACATAGCTAATCAGGGTATCGCGCTGTAGCCGGGGGATGGCACGCCTCTGCGCCTCGCTGAGGGCGTCGAGGGCCTCCTGCATCCTGGTCACGCGTGTCGCAGCGGAGCGCCAGTCGGCAAGCACATTGGCAGCGCTGGAGAGCCATTGCCCCTCGGCCAGCAGGGTTCGGATCGGTGCCAGGTCGGTGCCGGGCATCCAGGGTACCGCCAGCGGATTGCCGAACAGCAACTGACCGCCCGGTCCCGTCATGTCACTGATCGTCATCATCAGGTTGAAGCCCGCCGGCCAGAAGTGGCGGAAATCCGAGACCAGGTGAGGATCGTTGGCCAGGCTGCCAAGCGCCCACCAGGCATTGAAGGCCAGCCAGGCACCCTCGGCATCTGCGTCCTCGCCGGCGGCATTGAGTCGGCCCAAGTGTTCAGCGAGTGGCACGATCAGGCGCAGGTATCCCTCGAAGGCGATGGTGCGCTGCGCATCGGCGCCCATGGCGATACGTGATCGGGTGAGGGTTATCAGTTCCTGCGGGTCGCTCTGGATGCCGACATGAGCCTTCCAGTGCTCGAGGATGTCGATCTCGATGACCGGGATCTTCTGGCCGTCGAGCCAGGCCATGACCGCTTCCTGACGCTTGTGGTGTGCGGACAGGAACGTGGTGAGCAGCACGAAGTCATCGACATCGCCGTAGTGGCGCAGGAACTGCTTGCGATAGGCCTTGAAGGTGGTCTGCCGGCAGGCGCCGTAGGCGCTGATGTAGTCCTTGAGGGTGCGCCCTGTCAGTGTCTTGAAGGCGGCAGCCATGGCGGTGCGGCAGCGCCCTTCGTCGTGGTCAGGCAGCAGTGTGACGAGGCTGAAGACGGGTAGGCTGACGGGCGGGTAGGTGGCTGTCGCCTCATCCCCTGTGACGCGCAGCTCGTCCTGGGCGTCCTGCACCACTGCCAGATTGTTCTGGAACACCTGGGCATATTCCCCTGGGTTGCCAAGCGCCTTCATGAATACCTTGTGAATCATCCCGAAACTCCCGCGGTGGTGATGGACGACTGGTGCCCGATGTCGCCGAGGGTATCGCAGACCGGTCCTTTGGCAACGGCGCGAACTGCCCTTGGAGGGCACCCAGACGCATTGCGTCTTGATCGACCTGGGGTAGGGTTGGCGTCGACTCCGGTGCCTGGCGGCACAGCACCCGCCTGGTGCAGGCCCGGACAGGGGGCGTCACTGCGACAGGTCGCTGAAAGACGGTCGGCGCCCATACCCATTCGTGATCAGGAAGACGAGACCACCACTATGCCCATCAGTCGCTTTAACGGTGTCGCCATCAATCATG
The DNA here is from genome assembly GCF_049166755.1 of Halomonas terrestris. Classification (NCBI taxonomy): domain Bacteria; kingdom Pseudomonadati; phylum Pseudomonadota; class Gammaproteobacteria; order Oceanospirillales; family Halomonadaceae; genus Halomonas; species Halomonas terrestris. The sequence goes on from NZ_JBMHFZ010000033.1 coordinate 23,579, forward strand.
CTGCGCTTGACGTGGGGGAGTCGGCCATTGTGTCCCGCTCAAGGACTCAAGGTATCGACGTGACACTGAGCATCGTGCGAGTGCGCGGGAAGGATGCCCCGACCGAAATGGAGGCGCTGATTCATCGTCACCAGGATAACCAGACCGCCTCCGTCGCTCTCGACCCTCGGGAAGTGAAGGTCCTGCACGAACAGACGGTGAGGCGGAAGGTCGTCGGCCTCATGGTGCCGCACATGGCGGAGACGCTTGCCTTGTGGGTACGCGACGAGCTCTATAACCCCTTCGCCGATAGGCAGATCAACCAGAAGAAGAGCGCCTAGGCGCTGGTCGGTACCGGCGGGCAGCCTTGGCTGCCCCGTATCGCAACGCCACCGAGGCTCGGCGGCGTATGACGACATCTCAACCTGCAGAGGAGAGCAGCCCATGGCGGGGCCGATCACGATCCAACGGCTGGCGCGAGGCCAGTACCAGGTGCTCAAGCATGGGCAGCATGTAGCCGATATCCGGCGCTCGACGGCTGAAGAGTTCGGGCACTGTGCCGAGATGCCATGGGTGCTGCTTCATGCCACGGGCCGCATCGATCGCCAGGCGACCTACGAAGACGCCGTGGATGAGGCGCACAAGATTTAAACAGCAACGGGCTGTGAAAAAGCCCTCAAGGGAACGTCGACGCAGAGTGTCCTCTGGCAAGGCCTGAGATGCTGTCGACGTCACCCGAGAGGAGCTGTGCCCATGGTACGCATCGACAAGAAGTCCACCCGCCTGTACGTCCTGGACACCAACGTCCTGCTTCACGACCCCGCCGCCCTTTACCAGTTCGACGAGCACGAGGTGGTCATCCCCATGACCGTCCTCGAGGAGCTCGACAAGCACAAGAACGGCATCCGCGAGATTGCCCGCACCGCCCGCCAAGTCAGCCGGACCCTTTCTGACCTCACCAGCAACGTCGACCTCGAACAGATCCACCAGGGTATCCCCATCACCCGGCAAAGTGGCACCGACGGGCGCTTGCGGCTGCTGTGTTACCAGGATCTGGAGGATCAGCATGCGCTGGCCGACAGCCCCGACAACCGCATCCTGGCTGAAACCTGCCGCCTGCAGAAGGAGCGTGCCGACGCCTCGGTGATCCTGGTCACCAAGGACATCAATCTGCGGGTGAAGGCCGCGGCCCTGGGGGTGCCCGTCGAGGACTACCTGACCGATCGCGCCTTCGACGACAGCGATGCGATGCTGGAAGGGGTGAAGGTCTACCCGGATGCCGGCAGTGAGCTGTGGAACGGACTCGCTCTCGATGTTCAGGTGGAGCGGGATGCCGGGCGCATGCTGTACCAGCTGTCCGGTGAGATCCCCTCGGAGTGGCACCCCGGGATGCTGGTGGCCGACGGTGACACCGAGGCCGGGTTCGAGGCGGTGGTCCGTGCGGTCACCCGCCAACGCGCCACCCTGGAGCTGCTCAGGAACTACCGGCACGGCACCGACGTGTGGGGCGTGCATGCTCACGACTGTCGCCAGAACTTTGCGCTCAACCTGCTGATGGATGATGACGTCGACCTAGTGACCATTGCCGGCAGCGCCGGTACCGGCAAGACCTTCATGACCCTCGCCGCGGCTTTCGAGCAGACCCTGGACAGCAAGCGCTTCGAGCGCATCGTGTTTACCCGGGCACCCATCACCATGAGCGAGGACATCGGCTTTCTCCCCGGCACCGAGGAGGAGAAGATGTCGCCCTGGATGGGGGCCTTCCACGACAACATGGACAACTTGCTGCGCAACGAGGATGGGGAGAGCAGCTGGGAGAACGGCGCCACCCGCCAGCTGCTCGGTTCCCGGGTGCAGATCCGAGCCCCGGGCTTCATGCGTGGCCGCACCCTCAACGACACCTTCCTGATCATCGACGAGGTCCAGAACTTCACGCCGAAGCAGATCAAGTCGCTGATCACTCGCGCCGGCCGCAACACCAAGATCGTGTGCCTGGGCAATGTGGGCCAGATCGACACTCCCTACCTCACGGCTAACACCTGCGGCATGGCCGCAGTGGTAGAGAGCTTCCGCGACTGGCCCCATGCCGGCCACGTCACGCTGAAGAGTGTCGAGCGCTCCCGGCTGGCGCTGGCCGGCGAGGAGATGCTGTAGGGCAGGGCGACCACGCGCACCACCTCTCCGTTTCACCGTTACGACGAAACCGCTGCCCGCCCCTTTGGCGGGCAGCATCACGTTGGAAGTGCGTTAACCCTGAAGAATTCTCAAAAGCTCCCTCAAGGGCACGAGCTGACTGCTCGGATCGCGCCGACCCTGCGACCCTCGTAGCAGCGTCGGCCGGCACCTGTCCCGGTCGTGCGGTAGCCGTCCCGGCAGAAACGTACCGTCCTAACCACGTCGCCTTTCGTAGGAGTGCCCATGTCCCGTTTCCCACGTCGCGCCATGCTGGCGATGCTGCTGCTGGCGCCGATACCGGCCATGGCCAACTGGTACATCACCGGGGTCAGCAGCGGGGTACGGGACCTGCGATTCGCCACGCCGGAGCTCGCTCAGGACTATGTGGTGGACTACCGCTCCATCGCCGAGTCGCTGACCGGCACCTACCTGAGTGACTGGATCGAGGAGACGCCCTACTCCGACGGTCGCCTGGTGTCCCGGGTGTGCTTCCTGTACCTGGACAACAGCGGGGGCGACTACGACCCCGCCACCTGCACCGGTGAGCCCTCCACGGTCTATGAGCGGGTGGCCGACCTGCGCCCGGACACCGGGACCATGGCGGATTCACCGTTCCTCAACCGCGATCTGGGCCGCCCCGACGACGGCCTGTGCGTCGGCAACCCGATACACGCCGGTACCGGCAACAAGTTCGAGGCGGCGGTGGACGTGGCCACCGCCGGCGCCGAGCCGCTGGTCTTCGAGCGTGTCTACAACAGCCAGGACACTGGCAGTGGCCAC
>NZ_JBMHFZ010000034.1:0-26144 GCF_049166755.1 Halomonas terrestris
GCCGCTGCTCGAGCAGGCCAACGCCAAGCTGGGCTTCGTGCCCAACATGTATGAGGGCATGGCCAAGGCACCGGGCGTGCTGAGCACCTACCTGCACGGCTATGAGCTGTTCCGCAATGATTCAGGCTTCGCGCCGCCCGAGCAGGAGGTGGTCTTCCTGACCATCAGCCGCCTCAACGGCTGCGGCTACTGCATGTCCGCCCACAGCATGCTGGCCGACAAGATGTCCCAGGTCCCTGCCGACGTGCTTGAAGCGATCCGCAACGGCCAGCCGATTCCGGACGAGCGGCTGGCGGCGCTGGCCGAGTTCACCAAGGTGATGTTCGAGACCCGGGGCATGCCCGGCGAGGCGGACGTCAAGGCGTTCCTGGATGCCGGCTTCGAGGAGCAGCAGGTGCTGCAGATCGTGTTGGCCCTGGCGGTCAAGACGCTCTCCAACTACTCCAACCACGTCAACCACCCGGAACTCGACGAGGCCTTCGCCGGCCATGCCTGGAAGGGCTGAGCGTATTTCCCCTCGCATCGGCGCCGGAGATAACGGCGCCTTTTTTATGCACTAGTTTTTAGTCTGAAAAGTCGAATCTGCTAATTTTATCAATGCCACAGCAGCATAGGTGACCCATGCCTCGACATCGATGGCGACCTTGCCTACTGCCTGGGCGGCATCGGTATGCAGTAGGACTTCACGGTTGGCGAGATGCCTGGCGATGTCGGCGACAGGCTGAAGGGTGCCGACCTCGTTGTTGGCCAACATGATCGAGACCAGGGCCGTATCCGGACTCACGGCGTCGATCACGGACTCCGCAGAGACCTGTCCCGTTTCATCGACAGGCACGATGGTCAGCCGCCACCCCTGGGCTTCCAGGTAGCGAGCCGGGGCCATGACGGCGGGATGTTCGATGGCGCTGATGACCAGATGGCGTTTGCCAGGGGGCAGGCTCTGGCCACGCCCAACAGGGCCAGGTTGTTGGCTTCGGTGGCACAGCCGGTGAACACCAGGCGCTCTGCCGGCGCGCCGATGAGGGAGGCAACGGCGTCTCGTGCTGTGGCGATCTGCTCCGCTGCTTCCCTCCCTAACGAGTAGCTAGACGAGGGGTTACCGAAGCTGTTGCGCAACGCAGTGGCCATTGCCTCGACCACCTCGGTCGCCACCGGGGTGGTGGCGTTGTGATCCAGATAGATAGAGGCGGGCATGGCGGAAGGCTCCTTATGGCTCAGGTGGACCGGAGACTGGGCTGGCCAGCTGTGATTTGGTTTTCAAGACGAACCAGAGGGTGGCCAGGGCCACCAGCAGGATCAGCGGCAGCATGGCGAGGTTGAGGGCTTCCCACCCCAGGTGGTGCAGTAGCTGCCCGGCCATCAACGAGCCGATGGCCACCAGCGTGAAGATGATCAGATCATTGACGCCCTGCACCTTGCCGCGCTCGGCTTCGGAGTGGACCGTGGAGAGCAGGGCGCTGCCACCCACGAACAGGAAGTTCCAGCCCACGCCCAGCAGCACCAGGGCTGCCCAGAAGTGCGCCAGGCTGGTGCCCAGGTTGGCGACCAGCACCGTACCGGTGAGCAGCAGCGTGCCGATCAGTAGGATACGCGGCACCCCGAAGCGGACGATCAGGCTGCCGGTCACGAATGACGGCGCGAACATGCCCAGCACGTGCCACTGCATGATGAAGGCGACCTGGCCCATCTCGAAGCCACGGGCGCGCATCGCCAGCGCCTGACCGATGAGCAGATCATCAACCTGTTGGGCCTGCTTAGGCAGGTGGCCGAGACCAACCTGGCCGAGATGGAGCGTCTGGTCAGTCGACTGTTTGCGGAGGATGACGCCGATGGCGTTTTGGAGGCGGTAAGCCGGGACGAGCTACTGGCAGGGCTTGCCAGCGGCGAGGTGGCACTGCTGGATGTGCGCCCTGAGGAGGAGTACAAGGCCGGCCACCTGCCCGAGGCGATCAATATCCCCCTGGCACAGTTGGAGGAGATGCTGGGCAAGCTGCCTCACGACAAGGAGATCGTGGCCTATTGCCGTGGCCCCTATTGCGCACTGTCCCACGAGGCCGTACAGCGGCTGCGCCAGCTCGGCTATCGCGTCAGACGCTTCGAGGAAGGCTATCCGGAATGGAAGGCGGCGGGGCTTCCCGTGACCTGAGGTCATGCCATGAGTGACCTGCTATTGACCCATGAGCCGGTGGTTCGGGGCACCGTTTTCATTATCGTCCTGCTGGTGATGGCCGTGTGGGAAATCGTCGCCAACCGGCGCCCCCAACGGATCGGTCGCGCCAGGCGCTGGCCAGGCAACCTCCTGATCGTGATATTGGACACACTGGCGGTTCGCCTGGTGTTTCCCCTTGCCGCCGTCGGCGCTGCCCTGGTTGCCTCTGAACAGGGCTGGGGCCTCTTCAACCTGGTGTCAGTACCGGGATGGTTGGCGATAGTGGCGTCAGTCGTCGCGCTGGACCTGGCCATCTACTTCCAGCACCGGCTGTTCCATGCCGTTCCCTGGCTATGGCGCCTGCATCGCATGCATCACGCGGACCTGGAGTTCGACGTGACCACCGGCCTGCGCTTCCACCCCCTTGAGATCCTGCTCTCTATGGGTATCAAGCTCGCCGTGGTGACCCTGCTTGGGGCACCGGCAGTGGGGGTACTGCTCTTCGAGGTCCTGCTCAATGCCACCTCGATGTTTAACCATGGCAATGTCCGCCTGCCCGCCAGGATCGACCGCTGGCTGCGCCTTATCGTGGTAACACCCGACATGCATCGTGTCCACCACTCCATCATCCGCCAGGAAACCGACAGCAACTTCGGCTTCAACCTGCCTTGGTGGGATCGACTGTTCGGCACTTACCGAGATCAGCCGTCCGCCGGACACCTCGGCATGACGATCGGCATAGAGGACTTCAGAGAAGCGCATGACCTGCGGCTAGATCGGATGTTGCTTCAGCCCTTCGTGAACCCTCCTCAGGACGTGAACCGACAGCAGCCTTGAGGCAGCTCCGTCGCTCCTGCCAACCAAAAAATATGGAGAGAACGAAGCGTATGCATGTGTTAGTAAAACACCGTATACAGCAATTAATCCGGATACCCCACAAGAAGAAGGCGCCACAGGCCAAGGAATCCCCCTTCCTGGGCAAGGCCACCATGACCTACAGCATGGGTCTCCCCGAGCCCGAGAAGAACTACGGCGTCGATCTATCAACCTTCTGGGAGAATTAAGGTTTTGGTGGATCAGAAAGGGCCATCAACCACTTAATTCCGGATACCCGACTTTTGCCTTTTAGTGCTCCAGGTCGGAAGAGTGCGGCGACCCACCGGGATCGCTAGAGCTGGGGCCGTAACGGAGGTGGTCTGGCACATCTTCATGGCCTTCGCCCGCCGACCTGCTCTGCAGCATCCCCTGAGCTACAACCCCAGCCAACACGGCCGCTCCCCCGGCCACCTTGCCAGCTCCCCGAGCGATGCGCCGCCACCCATTCTGAGTGGTAGCCGTTTGGGCGGTAGACTTGGCCACTCCGGCGGCGGAGTCGCGCAGCATGCGCAGCGATTCTGTCGTACTCGCCTGGGTATGCCAGCCATCGGACCAGCCGGCCTGCTGCCCAACTTCTAGAGCCTTACGAGCTGCCTTGCGGCCAGCGCTGGTAGCTCGAGTCAGAAGTGATTTCAGCGCCATGGGCATTCCTCCCTTGGTACATCAGCATTTAAGCATAGCCGGTCGCATGGTGAGCCTCCACTGGGACGGAGCCCACAAAGGGGCCGAGGGCAAAGCCTGAAAGGCCAAAGGCGAGAAGGGAAGGGAGCTCAAGGGGAAGGGGCTTGCCCTGAAAGGTCGCTATTTTGTGAACCCCAAAGGGAAAGTGCAAAGGGTCGCTGCCAGCGTGTCATCACGGCTCGACCCGGTAGCTGCCGACTTGATCCCGCGGCTGCCGTGCAGAAGGGAAAACACGTTTCTGCAGCAGCTCTTTTCCTGCGCTCTCTTCAGCAAGGCTCGCCTGACGGTGCAGAATGAGAGACTGTCTTCATCTACCGACAAGGAGGTCGCCGTGGGCTTTCGTTTCCAGCGCCGTATCGCTCTCGCGCCGGGCATCCGGCTGAACCTGAGCAAGCGCGGCCTCGGTCTCTCCGTGGGCCCGCGGGGAGCCAGCCTCAGCGTCGGGCCGAGCGGCGCGCATGGTCATGCCGGTATCCCCGGCACCGGCCTGGCCTATCGGCAGAAGCTCAATACCCGAAACCGGCGTACGTCCGGATCCAGCGGTGGCACCGAGCGCTCCAGCCCCACGGCTGCCCTGGATGCGCGGCTGTCGCAGGGGGAATCACTCCCGGTGCGGCTCGACATCGATGCAGAGGGCGGCATCCACTACTTCCACGGTGATGGCACCCCCATGGGCGACGACGAGACCCGCGTGCTGCGGCGGCACGCCAGGGAGTCGCTTCGCGAGCAGCTAGAGCAACATTGCGAACGCCTCAACGCGGACCTGGACCGGCTTGGCCAGTTGCAAGAGGAAACACCCCTCCCGGGCAAGAACGGCTACGCCACCCAGGCGTTCACCGACGCTCCGCCGTCGCCGCCGCAACAACAGCAGCCAGCCTGGTGGCACTCTTTATGGCCGCCAGCAAAGCGGCGTATAGCGGAGGAGAACCGTCGCCGCCAGGCGGCGTTCGAGGAAGCTTACCGAGACTGGGAGTGGTGCAAGGCCGAGCATGATGCGGCGGAGTTTGCTCGCCAGCAACGCGAGAGCGAGGATGTCTGGCATGACCCGGACGCCATGGAGCAGACCCTGCGGGAGCGTCTGGAAGAGATCGACTGGCCCCGTGAAACCGCCATCGACTTTGACCTCGGCAGCGACGTCAGCACCATTGCCGTGGATATCGAACTCCCAGGCGAAGATGAAATGCCGGACCGCTACTGGGCCATGCCGGCCAAGCAGGTGAAGCTAACCCCGCGTAAGCTCAGTGACACCCGGCAACGCAAGCTCTACCGGGATCATGTACATGGCATTGCCATCCGCGTGCTGGGCGCGGTGTTCGCGCGCCTACCCACCGTGCAGGAGGCCAGGGTATCCGGCTATCGCCAGGTCACCGATCCTGCCACCGGCGGTGAGCGCGATCGGTATCTGTTCAGCGTGAAGACCACCCGCGCGTAGTGGGGAAAGATCCACTTCGACAATCTGGATCAGGTCGACCCGGTCGCGGCCATGGAGGCCTTCACCCTGCATCGCGACATGACCAAGACCGGCATCTTCCGCGATATCGAGCCGTTCATGCTGGTTTAGGCCAGCCGTACGGCTCCTCATCATAGATGCCCTTCGATGACGTCCCGCGTCTGCGCTGGTTCGAACACGGTGTCGAAGACCCACTGCCCGAAGCCGCCCTGCTCGTTGACGGCCTTCACCCAGGTTTCCATGGCGGTGCGCTTCTCGGCGTTCTGCTGACTGTCCTGGCCCTTCACCTCGAGCACGAGCGTCTTGCCGTTGGCGAGTCGGATCAGGTAGTCGGGCACGAAGTTGCGCGATGAGCCCCGCCAGAGGTAGCGCACCTTGAAGTCGAGGTGGTCATTCTTGGCCCAGGCGGCAATGCTGGGGTGGTCTTCGCAGACGTCGGCGACCATCTTCTCCCAGGTGCTGTCGTAGACCACGTGGCTGATCTGCGAGCGCTCCGTCGGGGCACATGGCTTGGTAGTGAGCCAGGGCCGCATGTAGGCGGTGGCGCCGATAGGCTGGTGCTCATCGAAGATCAGCTCCTGACGCTCCACGTTCTGTTCGGTGACGTGGCGATTCACATGGCCCACCACGGTGTCCATGTTCAGGGCGAATAGCAGACGGCGGCGCACCGGGTTCTGATGCCAGAGACTGGGGATATCCAGCTTGTCGCTGAAGAGAAACTGCTCGACCAGCCGGATCAGCTGCACGGCAAGATATTGCTTGTCGCCCCCGAATGCGACCTGGTTCTGAAGGTAGAGCTTGCGGGCCGCACGGAAGATCAGATTCTGCAGCCGGAATTCCTCCACCGCTCGCTCGAGGTCGATCTCGGTGACCATGGCCAGGTTGGGGGAACCGGTCAGGGAGGGGGCGATATCCGCGTTGAGCGGGGTCTGGGCCGGGTCGAGGGTCAGCGTAGGCACGCTCTGCCAGTCGATCACCAACTCCGGCTTGAGCACGTTGTCGATGCGATCGACGTTGGGCCAGCGGATTTCCAGGTGGTTGCGGCCTGGCTCCACCTCGATGCGCACGCTGGGCTTCGGTGGTGGGGGTGCCTCGCCGCCTTCGCTGGCGTCCTGGAAGATGGAGAGCGGCACCCCGAAGACGTTGACGTACTCGGGGAGAAACTTGCGGTCGGCGTCCATGTCATGGGAGACGCGACGCAGGCCGCGCCCGATCACCTGCTCGCACAGCAGCTGACTGGTGAAGGCACGCAGCCCCATGATGTGGGTGACGTTGGCGGCGTCCCAGCCCTCGGAGAGCATGGCCACCGAGATGACGTTCTGAAGAGACTGACCCGGCTGGCTGCGCTTGCCGACGGTATCGACCAGGGCGCGCAGCTGCTCCTCCTGCTTCATGCCCAGCAGGTCGGCCTCCTTGTCGGCAGGGAGCTGGGCGGCCTTGATGAGGGCCTCCAGCCTGGCGGCGTACTGCTTGTCCTTGGTGATGTTTTCACCCTGCTCGGCCTTCTCGAGCACCTTGGAATCGACCCGCAGGGTGGTATCGGGGGCCTGGGTGTCCTGGATCAGGCAGTCGCCGCCGTTGAAGAAGTGCTCGATACGCGCCGCAGTCTCGGTGCGGTTGCAGACGGTGAGCATCACCGGGGGAATGCTGTGGCCGGCCGCTTCCCACTGGTTCCGGGTTTCTTTCCAGTCGTAGGCCAGCAGGGCGTAGGCCTTCTGCACCAGGTCGGGCAAGGGTGCAGTGGGTTCAGCCCGACGGTTGAGGTCCTCCTTCACCTCGTCCTCGCGGTAAAGGTGATAGAGCTTGCTGGCGTAGGTCTTGGCGTTGGCCAGGGCATCATCGCGCACCACCACCCGCGGGGTCTTCACCAGCCCGGCCTCGATGGCGTCGTTGAGGCCGAAGTCGGAGACGATCCACTCGAACAGGCCGGACTCAGTGTTGCTCTTGCCGGTGGGGGCGAAGGGCGTGGCGGAGAGGTCGAAGCAGCGCCGTATACGACGGGTCTTGTGGATACGATCCAGCCCCTCGATCCAGCGGGTGGCCTCCTCGAGATCGATGCCCAGCTCCTCGGCCTGCTTCTTGCTGACCTTGGATTCGGCCTGCTGGCGATAGGCGTGGTGAGCCTCGTCGTTGATCACGATGAGGTCGCGCTCGTTGGCTAGCGACCCCAGCACGCGACGGGTGAAGGCCTCGTCGCTCTCCTTGCCCTTCTTGACCACGGAGCGGGCCTGCTCCTTCAGCGGCATCAGGGTATGCCAGTTCTCGATGACGAGCTCGACCCGGTTGAGCTGCTGCCGCATGGCTTCGTTGGGGCAGAGGTTGAACTCGTCATAGACGTTCTGGGGGTGGCCTGGCTTCAAAACCTGAAGGCGGCTCTTCACCGTGAGGCCCGGGGTGATGATCAGCACCGCCTTGGAGAAGCGGCGGTCCTTGGGGTAGTGGATGGCGTTGAGGGTCTGCCAGGTGATGATCAGCGACATCACCGAGGTCTTGCCGGAGCCGGTGGCCATCTTGTTGCAGATGCGCTCCCAGGGGCCGCCATCCCCGCTGAGGAAGATGCCCTGGCGGTAGGGTTCCTGCGCTTCCAGCCACCAGATCAGGGACTCGATGGCCTCGAGCTGGCAGAAGTAGAACGGGTACTGGCGAGGGCCACCCTCCCAGCGACAGGCATCGGGGTCCCAGTCACCGCGCTCTATCCAATGATAGAGAAGTTGGCGGGTAACGCTGGTGATGCCTGGGTAGCCATCTGCCCGCCACTCATCGACGCGCTGGCGGATACGGTTGACCTGCTCCAGAGGCTCGGTGCGCTGGGTGTTGTTGCGGGTGTCGAAGATCTCGTAGGCCGCCGGGCGACGCCCCTGCTGGAGGGTCATCTGCTTGCCGTCGCGCTCCCAGTAGGCCGAGGGGGCATCGTAGGGCGAGTTGATGATCAGTGATCGGGTTGTCATTCGGTAACTCCTTCTACCGTGCGATAGCCCTGCTGCCGGTGGTTCGGGACATTGGGGTAGCGCAGCTCGAGCTTGCCTGCCTTCACCAGCGGGGCCACATGCCGCTCACCGATGTTCTTGGGCGAACGCTGGAGCAGCTCGGACAGCTGACGCAGGGTGAGATAGCGGCCGCGGCAGAGCTTGAGCAGCGTCGTCTGCATCGCCTCGGGCTGAGTGCGCTTGGCGGCAGCGACCGGGGCTGCGATGCGCTGCAGTGCTTCCCACGCCGGGGCGTGCTCATCGGCATCGCTGTGGAGGGAGCTCCCTTCACTATGCGGGAAGGTAGTGCCCTTGTGGGGGGAGCTCGGCTTACTATGAGGGAACATAGTGTCGGCGTGTGGGGAGCTGCTCTCCACCTTGAGGTCGGTAGGGGCGGCGAGCGACGCCGGCAGGGTGTAGTAGGCCCCCCGGCTGCGCCCATGGGGCACCAGCATGCCCTTCTCCACCAGGCCGCTGAGCATCTGGGTGATATCGACCCGGTGCAGGGTCAGCATCTCCTGCAGGCGACGGTTGGTGACCTGCTGCTCCAGGGCGGCAATGACCAACGTTTGCGCCTCGTCGGGGGAGAGCTCCTGGAAGGCCTGGCCGAAGCGCTGCTGCAGGCGTGCCATCACATCCTCGGGCATCACGCTGATCAGCGGCAAGGTAAGGATCACGCGATCGGGCCGCAGGGTTTCCTTCAGGCTGGGCGGCTGCCACAGGTGGGCGTGCCAGCTGCGCCGTATCTTGTCGAGGCCGGAGCCTGCCTTGTCGCCCACGCCGAGCAGCTGGAACATCAACTGCAGCGACTTGTTGCGACACTCGCTGACGCCCCCCGTCATCAACTGCTCCTGGGAGAGCAGCAGGGTGCCGGGGTTGGAGAATTCGAAGCGGTCCTTGAAGCGCTCGCCGATGATCCCCCCTTGGCCGGAGTGGTCGGCATGGATCAGCGCGTTGACCAGGGCCTCCTTCAGCGCCTCGTGGGCATCGCTTTGGCCGCGACGGTCGGGCTGGAAGGGCACCTTGAGGGCCGGGTCATAGCCGAGCTTCTGGGCGACACGCTGGTAGAACTGGAAGAGGTTGGCGACCCAGGTGCCATCGATGTGGATGCGGTCGCTCCAGCGGGTCTCGTCGTCCTCGGCCAGGCGCTCGCGGTAGTCGACCTGAAAGCCTGGCAAGGCGGCGGGGTCCTGGATGGCTTCGGTCTTGCCGAACATCAGCAGCCCGGCCAGGGTCAGCCCCTCCTCCCCGCTGCGGCGATCCTTGCGCCACCCACCCAGCTTGGTCAGCAGGCCGAGGTCGTTCTCGGTCAGCCAGGGGTGATCGGGCACCCGTGAGGCCACCCGGTTGCGGTACTGCTGGAGCGAGGCAGGGTCGATGTCATCGAAATCGAAGTGCTCGAGGATACGGCTGTCGGCCGGCTGCTGTTCGAGGCGGTCGGCGAACATGCGCTGTACCTCGGCCTCGTTGCAGCGGAAGTCGCCCTCGTGGTTGCGGCGGTAGGTGCCCTTGAAGGGGTCGACGCCGATATAGACCGGCCGCTCGCTGCGAGTGGCGCGGGGCACCTCGATCACCAGGATGGCATCGCCCTGGTAGGTCTCGACGCTGACGTGGTGCTCCTGGAGAATATTGGCGCTGACTTTCTGCGGGTTGTTGAGCGTGACCCAGAACGCGCCGCGCAGCTTATCCACATCCGCCTCAGAGAGACCGGCTGTGGATGGCCCCTCATTGCCCTCCTTTACCCCGAGGTAGAGCGTGCCACCCGCGGTGTTGGCGAAGGCGCTGTAGGTCTCCCACAGGCTCTTGGGCAGCCCGCCCCGGGCCGCCTTGTACTCGGTATCGACCCCCTCATGGCGAGCCAGCACCTCGAAGAGGCTGGTGTGCTGTGTCATGGGTCAGTCCAGCCGAACGACTTTCAGCGATTCGATGCCGCGGTTATCGACGATCTTCACCGCGATGCAGCGGTTGTCGCCGGGCTCGAAGGGGAGCGATTTGGTGCCGTGGTACTGGCCCAGCAGCTCCTCGTTGAGCTCGGCGCGGATATCCTTCTTGAGCTTGTACCAGCCATCCTTCTTGCCGGCCATGGGGAAGAACACTTGGCGCGGGTAGAGGGAGCGGTCGTCGTAGTCGGTATCCAGCTCCCACACGGCGATGTCACGCTTGCCGCCAGACTTGAGCTCACCACTTTTGGTGTCGAAGTAGTCGAAGCCGTGCACCTCGACCTGCAGCTTGCCGTCCTTCAGCTCGTGCACCTCGACATCCGGCTGGCCCATCAGCCAGAAGGACTCGTTGCTGCGGGCGTTCTTCTTGAGGTCCTCGGTGAGCAGGTCGGTGTTCATCTGCACCTTGAGGGCCTGGATGCCCTTGATACTGTCGATATCCTTGGCGGCCTCGGGGTCGAAGGTAAAGGCGCAGAACACCAGCAGCTTGGGCAGCGGGAAGAGGTCGCCGGCCTCGTTCTTGGCGATCTCCACCTGGCGCTGTTCCAGGGCGGCGTACTCGGGGCCGAAGCTGACGGCGACACGCTCACCGGTCTCCGCCACCGTACCCACGGCATGCAGGTACTTGGCCCCGGGCAGGGTCTCGAGGTCCATCAGCTTGAGGTGCTGCCCTCCCTTGCCGCGGATACCGGCCTTGAGCAGCTCTTCGCGCCATTGGGCATGGCGAGAGGTCGCCCCGGAGCGGGCCACGGCAACGTCGGCCTCCTTGGGCTGCTCGGCCTCGTCCAGACCCAGCACGGTGGCGAAGGGTACGGCCTCGACGGTAAAGGGGCCGGTGATACGCAGCTTGTCGCGGCTCACCTCTGGCTGGTCGTAGAGCACCTCCTGCCCGGCATGGTTGGCGATGCTTTGATCCATGTGTTGCTGCATGGCCTGACGGCAGGAGTGGAACCCGGCCAGAGCGTCCAGCGCCTCCTGGTTCCAGTGCTCGGGATAATCGAAAGGCACCTCCCACTCCAGCAGGGCATTGACCGGCACTTCTTCCCCCGAAGGCAGTGTCTGGGTCTTGCCGGCATCCTTGACGAAGTCGATTTGCTGCCCCTTGCGAGCGCCTTCTGTCACAGCGAAGGAACGGGAAGGGGGATCCTTCTGCAAGGCCACGTTTAGCCGCTCCAGGCAGTGCTGAATGGCAGGATGCTTCTTCTCGTAGATTTCATCGATCTCCGGGTTGTTGGCGATCGACTTCAGGGTGATGTGCGGCACCGTCTTGTAGATAAAGCCGCCGCCCAGCCCCTCCTGGGGGTACTTCAGCTCGTAGTAGTCGTAGCTGGCGGTCATCAGCCGCTGCTTTGCCAGGGTGACGGCCACCCGAGAGGTATCGCAGGTGACCCAGCGACGGCCCCACTTCTCGGCGACATAGGCGGTGGTGCCGGAGCCGCAGGTGGGGTCCAGCACCAGATCGCCAGGATCGGTGGTCATCAGAAGGCAACGTTCAATAGGTGTTGTCGGGGTTTGAACGGCATAAACTTTTGAATCGCTACGGCTTTGAATGCCAGAAAGGTCATTCCATATATTAGTTATTCGATAATGTGAAAAGTCGTCAAAATATCTCACGTATGCTGGACGCCGTCCCTCTGGTCTCACCCTTCCCGCCAATATCAGGCGCTTAAAACCCTTCTCGCTAGGCTTGAAGTAACCGGGTTCAGGTGTATATGAAATCCCACCAAGAGTGACTTTATAGCGACCGCCAGGGCGCTGAGAGGTAATAGTATCTAGCCGAAACGCCTTGGCTAACTCTCTTTGCTCATCTGTTAGGTCTGAAGCTCTAGCTGGCTTTCCATTATCAAGTTCAAAAGAGCGATATTTTGAGCCGCCGTCACCCCCTAGCTGCTTTCTTGTAAACAGAGGGTTGAATTTTATTGCAGCCTCATTCTTTCCATACCATATCAAGTAATCACATATTCCAGCCACCCTATTGGTTTTTTCACTTGTAGTCGTAGTGAAGGCAATCTGCTGAATAAAGTTTTCCGAACCAAAAACATCATCGAGTAGGTCACGGACACGATGCACATTCTCATCCGAAATTTGCACAAAGACCGACCCGCTATCACTCAACAACTCCCTCGCCAGCAGCAGCCGGTCGCGCAGATAGGTGAGGTAGGAGTGGATGCCCAGCTCCCAGGTGTCCCGGAAGGCCTTGATCATCTCCGGTTCCTGGGTCAGGTCCTCGTCCTTGCGATCCTTCACATCCCGCTTGTTCGTGAACGGCTGGAAGTTGGAGCCGTACTTGATGCCATAGGGCGGGTCGATATAGATCATCTGCACCTGCCCGGCCATGCCCTCCTTCTGCAGCATGGAGTTCATCACCAGCAAGGAGTCGCCGGCGATCAGGCGGTTGGCCCAGTCGCGCTCGTGCTTGTAGAAGTCGATGGCCTCGCGCAGCGGCAGGTTCTCGAAGGGCGCATGGAACATGTCGGGCTGGAAGGCGCTGCCGCCCTTCTTGCCCGCCTTCATGCGCTTCTGCACCTCACCGAGGATGGTGGCGGGGTCGATACGCTCATGAACGTGCAGGGAGACGGTATCCACCTCGAAGCTGGTGCGCTCGGCCTTGCCGGTCCACTGCAGGTAGGGGGACTGCCGGCGCTTGAGCTCCTCGAGCGCTGCCTTCATCTGCTCCTGGTCACCGGAGGCCAGGGCATCGTCGATCAACGCCTCGACCTGAGCACGGTTGGCGGATGCATCGAACTGCAGCTCGGGATCGAGGTGGGGGTCGTAGGCCCAGGTGGTGGTCTCCTCAACCCCGTCGCTGGCGGTATCCACCATGCCCACATGGGGGTTGTTCTTGCGCTTCTCTTCAAAGCGGTAGGAGAGCACCTCGGCCTGGTCAGGCTTCTTCTGTCGCGGCCTGGTGGCCCGCCTCGGTTTGGCCTGCTGCTCACTCAGGGGCTGCTCGGCAGGGACCTCCTGCATCTGTAGGGTGAGATCCGGGGTCATGTCGACTGAAGCCGGGTCTTCTCTCAGGATGGGGGGATCGGTGAGGTAGACCGAACCACCCCGGCCGCGCCCCTTGCCCAGCACGCCTTCCTCGATCAAGCCGTCGCGCACCTGCTCGTAGTCGAGCTTGTCGACCTCGCCTGCCTCTTCGCTGAGCTGCTTGAGCAGCCTGGCATTGCCGATGGTGTTGCCGTCATCGGGCACGAGGGTGAGGATCAGCTCACGTAGCTGGGCGTCGGTCTGGCTCATGGGGCGTCCCTGTCGTTCTGGCGGCGATGAATGCGCTTAGCCTGCTGATGATACAGGCCATCATGGTGAATCGGCAGGGTGGCCGCAAGGCGCGAGGTCAAGGACGGTTATCGAGGCAGGGTGGGGCAATGGCGCCGATAGCCGCCTATTGGGAGGGATAATCGGCCTCGTGGTCGAAGACCATGCGGACGGCCCGCTGACGGACCTCAGGTGCATATCGCTTGGAAGTGTTCATGGCTCCATCCTCTCAAGGTTTGGAGCCTCCGGGAATCCCGGTACGGTTCAGACCCTGAAGACCAAGCGGCTGACTCACGCTGACCTCGATGACTTCGTGCACTGCTACCACGAACTCCAGGAGACCGAGCGCTTCCGTCGATTCAGCTACGACGAGCTGATCCAGCGTGACAAGCTCAACCTGGATATCTTCTGGCTCAAGGACGACAGCCTGGAAGACATCGACAGCCTGCCAGAGCCGGACGTGCTGGCCACCGAGATCGTCGAGAACCTGGAGGCCGCCCTGGAGCAGTTTCGCAGCGTGAGCGCAGAGCTGGCGGGGGAGGACGAGCGCACATAAGTGGCCTGTCGCTTCATGCTCTCAATGAGCAGGTGATCAAGAACTCCGTCGGCGCCCTCAGGACCCTGCTATGCCCTCGCTTGAAGCTTGGGGACGCCGACACCGCTCACCCGTATCGGAGCCTGAAGTCTGGCCAGGCTGAGAGAGATCCTATCTTGCGCACACCGCCCTCAAGTGTGCAATGCAGCATGAATTTTGGTAGAGTGCTTAGCTTTCCACGGGATGACATGCAATTTCACCGGGCAAGCTCTGGTGCTATGAACGATGTCGATCATC
The DNA here is from genome assembly GCF_049166755.1 of Halomonas terrestris. Taxonomy (NCBI): domain Bacteria; kingdom Pseudomonadati; phylum Pseudomonadota; class Gammaproteobacteria; order Oceanospirillales; family Halomonadaceae; genus Halomonas; species Halomonas terrestris. The sequence continues at coordinate 14,156 of NZ_JBMHFZ010000034.1, forward strand.
GCGATAGAAGGCTAAAGCACCCCATGACAACCTCTTTCTCAGGGCTGATGACTCCGCCCTAGCGCTCCCCCCCTTCTGGGCTCGCCCGCCGTCAACGAGGCGACACGCCCTATCCTCACGCTACGTCAAAGGCGTTATCTCTGACCCGATACGTGCGTGACTCCCACATTTCATTGCTTTGCTCTGCACCTATCTGGGTGTCGGGTGGCTGTGTGCGTCATCGCTATCGTGTCACGAGGCTGAACTGATTCATCCCCTGACTGGACCGCAGCATGTACGAAAAAATGAAACTGAGTTGGTTCTCCAACCTCAAGGGCGACACCCTGGCGGGCATCGTCGTGGCCCTGGCGCTGATCCCCGAGGCCATCGCCTTCTCCATCATCGCCGGGGTCGACCCCAAGGTGGGCCTCTACGCCTCCTTTGCGATCTGCGTGATCATCGCCTTCACCGGCGGTCGCTCCGGGATGATCTCCGGTGCCACCGGCGCCATGGCGCTGCTGATGGTTCTCTTGGTCAAGGAGCATGGCCTGGAGTACCTGCTGGCCGCGACCCTTCTTACCGGGGTTCTGCAGATCATCGCGGGGTACCTGAAGCTCGCCGAGCTGATGCGCTTCGTCTCGCGCTCGGTGGTTACCGGCTTCGTCAACGCCCTGGCGATCCTGATCTTCATGGCCCAGCTGCCGGAACTGACCGGGGTGACCTGGCACGTCTACGCCATGACGCTGGCCGGTCTGGCGATCATCTACGGCTTCCCCCTGGTGCCGGTGATCGGCAAGTCTATCCCCTCGCCGCTGGTGTGCATCGTGGTGCTGACCGCCGTCTATCTGCTGACCGGCATGGAGATCCGCAGCGTCGGCGACATGGGCGAGCTGCCCGACAGCCTGCCGGTCTTCCTGTGGCCCGAGGTGCCCCTCAACCTCGAGACGCTGATGATCATCTTCCCCACCTCCCTGATGCTGACCGTGGTGGGCCTGCTGGAGTCGATGATGACCGCCACCATCATCGACGACCTGACCGACACCCGGAGCAACAAGAACCGGGAGTGCAAGGGGCAGGGCATCGCCAACATCGGCGCCGGCCTGATCGGCGGCATGGCGGGCTGCGCGATGATTGGCCAGTCGGTGATCAACATCAAGTCCGGCGGTCGCCGTCGCATGTCCTCTCTTATCGCCGGCGTGGTACTGCTGCTGATGGTGGTGTTCCTGGCCGACTGGGTCTCCCAGATTCCCATGGCCGCGCTGGTGGCGGTGATGATCATGGTCTCTATCGGCACCTTCAGCTGGAGCTCCATCAAGGATCTCAAGAAGCACCCCATGAGCACCAACTTCGTCATGGTTGCCACCGTGGTGGTGACCGTGGGCACTCACAACCTGGCTATCGGCGTCTTCGTCGGCGTGCTGCTCGCGGCCATGTTCTTCGCCAACAAGGTGGGCAACATCCTCTACATCGGCAGCGAGGAGGCCGACGAGGGCAGCCGGCGCATCTACCGGGTGGTGGGCCAGGTGTTCTTCGCCTCCTCCGAGCGCTTCGGCGAGGCCTTCGACTTCAAGGAGACGGTGGAGAAGGTCACCATCGACCTGTCGCGCGCCCACTTCTGGGACATCACCGCCGTCCAGACCCTGGACCGGGTGGTGATCAAGTTCCGGCGCGAGGGCACCGAGGTGGAGATGATCGGCCTCAACGAGGCAAGCGCCACCATCGTCGACCGCTATGCGGTGCATGATGACCCCGAAGCCGTCGAGAAGCTGATGGGCGGCCACTGACGCATCGACGGTTGTTCCGTCCCGGTGGACTCGCCGGGACGGAACCGTCCGATGACCCGTCATACAGGAGATCTTCCCCCTGTCCGGCTTCCCCGGCGCGATGCTGGACGGGTCCGATCCATCCCCACCTCCAACGCCAATGTTGATCACCATGCCCCACGACCAAGCGACCCTCGCCACGCCACGCCCTTCCTCCCCCCGATTGTTGCTGGGGGGCGCCTTTCGCAACTTCCTGGGCAACTCGCCGATCTGGTACAAGATCACCATTCTTGCCTTTCTCGTCTTCAATGCCCTCTGCCACTGGACCTTGGGGGGGCAGTCCGGGACCTTGTTGGGCTGGCTGCTGCTGGGCCAGTTTATCTTTACCTTGGCCATGGCCCTGAAGTGCTACCCGCTGTTGCCCGGGGGCCTGCTGGCCCTGCAGGCCGTTGCCCTCGGATTGACCTCTCCGGAGTCGGTGCTCGGCGAGGTGGAGCACAACCTGGCGGTGATCCTGCTGCTTATGTTCATGGTGGCGGGGATTTATTTCATGAAGAACCTGCTGCTCTTCACTTTCACCAAGCTGCTGATCCATGTGCGCTCCAAGTACCTGCTGTCGCTGCTCTTCTCGGTGATGGCGGCGTTTCTCAGCGCCTTCCTGGATGCCCTGACGGTGACCGCGGTGATCATCGCCATCGCCGTGGGCTTCTACTCCGTCTATCACAAGGTGGCCTCCGGCAAGAGCTACGACCATAACCACGACCACAACGACGATGCTCCGGTGCGCGCCGAGCTGCGCACCGAACTGGACGACTTCCGCGCCTTCCTGCGCTCGCTGCTGATGCACGGCGCCGTGGGCACCGCCCTGGGCGGCGTGGCCACCATGGTGGGCGAGCCCCAGAACCTGCTGATCGCCAAGGAGATGGAGTGGGGCTTCGCCGACTTCTACCTCAATATGCTGCCGGTGAGCCTGCCGGTGCTGGTGGCGGGGCTGCTCACCTGCCTGGCCCTGGAGAAACTGCAGTGGTTCGGCTACGGCGCCGCCATGCCCAAGACCATTCGCAAGATCCTCAAGGACTATGACCACTACAAGGCCAGCAAGCGCACCAATCGGGAACGTGCCCAACTGATCGCCCAGGCCCTGGTGGCCGTCTTCCTGGTGGTGGCCCTGGCCCTGCATCTGGCCGAGGTGGGGCTGATCGGCCTGGCGGTGATCGTGTTGCTGACCAGCTTCAACGGCGTCAGCGACGAGCATCAGATTGGTAAGGCCTTCCAGGAGGCGCTGCCCTTCACCGCCCTGCTGGTGGTGTTCTTCACCGTGGTCTCGGTGATCCATAGCCAGCACCTCTTCCAACCCTTTATCGAGATGGTGTTGGCCCAACCGGCAGAAGGGCAGGCGGGGCTCTTGTTCTTCGCCAACGGCCTGCTCTCGGCGATCTCCGATAATGTCTTCGTGGCCACCGTCTATATCAGCGAGCTCAAGGCGGCCTTCCTTCGCGGCGACCTGGGCGCCGAACAGTTCCGCTTGCTGGCCATAGCCGTCAATGCCGGCACCAACCTGCCCAGCGTGGCCACCCCCAACGGACAGGCCGCTTTCCTGTTTCTGCTCACTTCGGCTATCGCGCCGCTGCTGCGGCTCTCCTACGGCAGGATGGTGATCATGGCTTTCCCCTATGCGGTGGTGATGACCGTGGTCGGGTATTTGGGAGTGACCCACTTGGTAAGTTGAGACCAATGAACTCGAGGCTCCGCGCTTCTGTCGGCAAGCGGGAAGGGGCGAGAATCCAAAAGCTAATCAAAAGGATACGTATAGAATGACAGAACAGGTAATGGCCGCCATCGACGGCTCACAGTTTTCCGAAGGGGTCTGCGACTACGCCGCCTGGGCGAGCCTGGCACTGGGTGCCCCGCTGACCTTCTTGCACGTGAACGACAACCATCTGCCGCCGGAGGAGCGAAACCTTTCCGGCAACTTGCTGGCCGGTGGTCGTGAGCGACTGCTCAAGGAGCTCGCCCAACTCGACGAGCAGCGCGCCAAGGTGGCCCAGGAACAGGGCCGGCTAATGATTAAGGCGTCTATCGAGCGGGCCGTCGAGGATGGCGTGAGAGATCCTTCCGGCCGCCAGCGCAACGGCACCCTGGTGGAAACCCTGGAGGAGCTGGCCGACGAGATCCGCCTGCTGGTGGTGGGCAAGCGCGGCGAGACGGCCCACCAGGACAGTGGCCACCTGGGCTCCAACCTGGAGCGGGTGGTGCGCACCCTGCACCGGCCGATCCTGATGGTACCGGCCACCTACAAGCGGCCCGAGAAGGTGATGCTGGCCTTCGATGGCAGCAAGACCACCCGTAAGGGGGTGGAGATGCTGGCCAAGAGCCCGCTCTTCGAGGGTATTCCGGTACATGTCGTGATCGTCGGTGCCGAAACCGGCGACAACCGCTCCCAGCTTGAGTGGGCGCTCAAGGCCCTGCGTGATGAGGGCCATGAGGCCGAGGGTGCGATCCGCGCCGGCGAAGTGGAGGCGACGCTCCACGCCTACCAGGAGGAGCACGGCATCGACTTGCTGGTAATGGGCGCCTACGGACACTCACATATCCGCCACCTGCTGGTAGGCAGTACCACCAGCGAGATGCTGCGCAAGTCACACATACCGGTGCTGCTGCTGCGTTGAAGTTCCCGAAACCGGCCCACCGCTCCTTTTGGTGTGTGCCGGTTTTTTTCTTTCCAGGCACGCCAGTGCCCTGTATAGGACCCGAAAAATTGACGATCCTTCCGCCCTGATTCGCGCTTCCGTTATGCCCCACTCACACCGAGGACCCCTGATGACATAACCTCTCCTGGCGAGAGGGCAGAACAAGGAAGCGACCCTTGAACAGCAAGACCTTTGCTCATTCGGCTTTTTTCGATGAAACCTCTTCCTCGCAGCGCTTCGTCGCTGAGCTGCTGGAGAAAGCAGATATCCGCATCAACGGCGACCGCCCCTGGGATATCAAGTTCAACGCCCACGGCGTCATCGACGAGGCATTGGCCCGTGGCAACCTGGGCCTGGGCGAGAGCTACATGAACGGTGACTGGGACGCCGAGCACCTGGACGAGTTCTTCTTCCGTCTGCTGCGCGCCCACCTCCCCGAACAGATCAACCCGCGCAAGCTGGTCTTTCATCATCTGCGCACCCGCCTGATCAACCTGCAGACCGCCAGCCGCGCCTTCGAGGTCGGCGAAGCCCATTATGACCTCGGCAACGACTTCTACGCCGCCATGCTCGATCCGCGCATGACCTACACCTGCGGCTACTGGAAGACGGCGGAGACCCTGGATCAGGCCCAGGAGGCCAAGCTCGACCTGATCTGCCGCAAGTTAGAGCTCGAGCCTGGCATGCGCGTGCTCGACATCGGCTGCGGCTGGGGCAGCTTCATGGCTTATGCTGCCGAGCACTACGGCGTGGAGTGCGTGGGCCTTACCATCTCTCGCGAACAGGCCGACTTCGGTAAAAGCCTGATGCAGCAGGGCTTGCCGGTGGAGTTCCGTCTCAAGGACTACCGCGACGAGACCGAGCAGTTCGACCGCATCGTCAGCATTGGCATGTTCGAGCACGTCGGTCGCAAGAACTATCGCACCTACATGGACGTTGCGAATCGTTGCCTCAAGGACGATGGCCTCTTCCTGCTGCACACCATCGGCAAGAACGTGCGCGATACCTCGCCGGACCCCTGGCTCGACAAGTACATCTTCCCCAATGGCGAGCTGCCGGCCCTGGGGCATGTCACTGATGCTGCCGAAGAATTGTTCGTGGTCGAGGACCTGCACAACTTCGGCGCGGACTACGACAGGACACTGATGGCTTGGCACGAGAATTTCGAGGCCGCCTGGCCCCAGTTCGCCGACACCTACGGTGAGCGCTTCTACCGCATGTGGCGCTACTACCTGCTGAGCTGTGCCGGTGCCTTCCGCGCCCGCGATATCCAGCTCTGGCAGTTCGTGCTTAGCAAAAAGGGCAAGCTTGGCGGCTATCGCCGCGTCAGCTGATAGTGCGTTACCACTCACTCACCTGGAATTCCCGATGAGCGACTACTCCCTCTTTACCTCCGAGTCCGTGTCCGAAGGGCATCCGGACAAGATCGCCGACCAGATCTCCGATGCGGTGCTCGACGCCATCATCGCCCGCGACAAGAACGCCCGGGTGGCCTGCGAGACCCTGGTCAAAACCGGCGTGGCCATCGTTGCCGGCGAGATCACCACCTCGGCCTGGGTCGACCTCGAGGCGCTGGTGCGCGAGGTGATCACCGGCATCGGCTACACCTCCTCGGACGTGGGCTTCGACGGCGAGACCTGTGGCGTGCTCAACCTGATCGGCAAGCAGAGCGTGGACATCGCCCAGGGGGTCGACCGCAACACCCCCGAGGATCAGGGTGCCGGCGACCAGGGCCTGATGTTCGGCTACGCCACCAACGAGACCGACTCCTACATGCCGGCGCCGATCCACTACGCGCACCGGCTGGTGGAGCGCCAGGCCGAGCTGCGCAAGCACGGCCTGCTGCCCTGGCTGCGCCCGGACGCCAAGAGCCAGCTGACCTTCCGCTACGACGCGGCGGGCAAGCCCTGCGCCGTGGATGCCGTGGTGCTCTCCACCCAGCACGACCCGGAGATCGACCAGGAGGAGCTGCGCAAGATGGTGCGCCGCGAGATCATCGAGCAGGTGATCCCCGCCGAGTGGCTGACCGCGACCACCAAGTACCACATCAATCCCACCGGCAAGTTCGTGATCGGCGGCCCGGTGGGCGACTGCGGCCTGACCGGGCGCAAGATCATCGTCGACACCTACGGCGGCACCGCCCGCCATGGCGGCGGCGCCTTCTCCGGCAAGGACCCCTCCAAGGTCGACCGCAGCGCCGCCTATGCCGGCCGCTACGTGGCCAAGAACCTGGTCGCCGCCGGCCTCGCCGACAAGTGCGAGATCCAGGTCTCCTACGCCATCGGCGTGGCCGAGCCCACCTCGGTCTCGGTCAACACCTTCGGGACCGGCCGGGTGGACGACGTGCGCATCATCGCGCTGGTGCGCGAGCACTTCGACCTGCGGCCCAACGCCATCACCCGCATGCTCGACCTGCTGCACCCCATGTACCAGCTGACCGCGGCCTACGGCCACTTCGGTCGCGAGCCCTTCGAGACGAGCTACACCTGGACCGACACCCAGGGCCAGGCGCACACCGAGACTTTCACGGCCTTCCCCTGGGAGGCCACCGACAAGGCCGCTGGCCTGCGCGACGCCGCCAGGCTCTGACCCCCGACGACACGGAGAAACAAGATGTCCCAGAAGCTCTACTGCATCGCCAACTTCAAGCCCAAGCCCGGCCGCGAACAGGCCGTGTTCAAGGCCCTGCAGGCGCTCGAGCCCAATGCGCACCGCGAGGACGGCTGCCTCCAGTACACGGTGACCCGGCATATCGATCACCCCAACGCCCAGGGTGCCAGCTACCCCATCGTCTTCCACGAGATCTGGGCCAGCCGAGAAGCCTTCGAGGCGCACTGCAACCGTCGCGAGATCAAGGCGTTCTTCGCCAGCCAGGTCGAGGCTGATGACGGCGACGTGGATCATGCCAATGTCTGCGTCTACACCGACGAGCCCCACGACTACGACGCCCCGGAACTCTGAATCCGACATAAATGGCACGGGCATGACCGCCCGTGCCCTTGCATACCACAGGAGATCCTCATGACCGAGCAGAAGATGAACGTCGAGAGCTTCAACCTGGACCATACCCAGGTGAAGGCGCCCTACGTGCGCCTGGCCGACATCAAGGCCGGCGAGAACGGCGATCGCATCCACAAGTACGACATGCGTATCTGCCAGCCCAACCAGGACCACATGGAGATGCCCGCCCTGCATTCCCTGGAACACCTGATGGCCGAGCTCTCGCGCAACCACTCCAACAAGGTGGTCGACATCAGCCCCATGGGCTGTCAGACCGGCTTCTACATCGCGATGATCAATCACGACGACTACGCGGGGGTGCTCGCGCTGCTAGAAGGCACGCTCAAGGACGTGCTCGAGGCCACCGAGGTCCCGGCCTGCAACGAGATGCAATGCGGCTGGGCAGCGAGCCACAGCTTGGAAGGCGCCCAGGTTATCGCCCGCGGCTTCCTGGCCAAGCGGGACGAGTGGGACCAGGTCTTCGCGTAACTCACCTTCTCCACCCGCTCTACAAATTCATGATCAAAGCGGCTACGTTGATTGTTTCGGCCGGTGGATCGCAGCAGAGGGCCAATCCGCCGGCCCCCTTGCCTCGCTGAACGAGGGGATTGAGATGAATCATCCGGAACTCGATATCGAGAGGATCACCCGTCAGCTGGCGGACGCCAAGGCCCTGCTGATCGACCAGAGCTTCGAGAGCAAGGAGAGTCGTGCCACGGTGATGCTGGACCAGCAGTCAGTGGGCCGCCTGTCGCGCATGGATGCCCTGCAGGGCCAGGCCATGGCCCAAGCCGAGGAGGATCGTCGACAGCTGGCGATCCGTCGCATCGACGCGGCCTTGGCTCGCCTGGATCGAGGAACGTTCGGGGAGTGTATCGAGTGCGGTGAATGGATCGCCGTTAAGCGACTGGAGTGGGATCCCACCGTGCTGAAATGCATCGATTGTGCCGAGTGAGGAGAGATGCTGAAACTGACGCAAAATGACGTGACGATAGAGGTCATCCTTCGGGAGGGCCTTGATGAAGAGACCCTGGAGGCCGTGGTGGTGCCAGCCACCGAGGCGCAGCGGCGCAACCTTGGCACGGCGGCGGTGGGTCAGGCCTGGATGGCATGGTCGCCCGGTGAGGCCACTCCCAAGATGATCAAGTTCATGCCTCCCTCCCGGGTGTCGGAGGAGGGATGGCGGGAACTGCTCAAGTGCTACCGGTTTGCCCTCCGTGCTGCGGATATACACGAAGTCGCATCCCTGGCCTTACCGCTTCCGGAGGAGGTGGGGCTGTCTCCCCTCGAGGATGGCCTCGCGGCAAGGCTTTGCCTGACGATCCTGAAGGAAATCGGGGAGCACCATCACCTGAAGCATCTCCAACTGATTGCCAGCGGCCATCAGGAGGCTGTGCTGTACGCCAATCGGCTCGTCGAGGAACAGGGCGTCAGTGCCCCCTGACTTGAACAGCCGTTCAAGGGTTTGTTATCGTGAACGCCTATTTCCCTGACCATCCAGATACCTTTGCCGAGGTCGCTGGTAACTGCAAGAGGAGCAATCCGTTGACACAGTTACTCACCGACACCTTCCCCGGTCCGCCCTAGCGCGTTTCCCTCTATTTGCAACCTGTTCGTCGGCATCTCATGTGATGTCGGACCCTAGCGTTTGCCCGACTCTCGGTTTGCATGAGCCGCGGGTCGAGAGAGGGAAAATCAATGAGCGGCCAAAGTGCCTTTCTCCCCGACGTTGGTGAGCTTTCCTCAGCGGATGGCTGGATCAGCGTCCATCACTACCTGCCACTCGACTCGCGCACGAGCCTGCTGGTGGTCTATCAGGACATGCACGACGCCGGCGTGACGTCGGCCTCCTTCGAGCGGGGACGTTTCCTGAGCCGAACCAATCGGGCCCTGGTACGAGGCGTTCGGGCCTGGCGTTTCCAGGAGGCATGATCCATGAACACTCTTGATCAATTGTCATCGTCGCGCGTCCAGCAGCTGCTGGAGCAGGGCTACTTGAGCATCGACCAGCAACGTCCCGCGCAGGGTGACTGTGTGGACTACGACCTGTTGTTCATGGGGCAGCGCGTATACGGGCATCGCACCCTGTCAGGGGTGGCGCTAGAGGCTGACCAGGCGCTCAATCCCATCGATGCCGTGCTGCTGATGGGGGCGGGGCCGGGCATCAGCTCGGTGTACTGGCGCCACCATGACCCGGTGCTCGCCGAGCAGGAGTCGGCCATCGCCAGGGAGCCCGCCTGGGATTAGCAACGCGTCGTTTCTCGTGTTGTTCAGAGACTCCCACTTCGCGTTCCCATCAGGTCAACCATGTCATCAAGCGCAACCCTCAAGACTGCCGCCTCTCTCCCGCAGGAGGTGGCGAGACGACGTACCTTCGCCATTATCTCGCACCCGGATGCCGGCAAGACGACGCTGACCGAAAAGCTGCTGATGTACGGCGGTGCCATCCGTTCGGCGGGTACCGTCAAGGGCAAGAAGAGCCAGCAGTTCGCGACCTCGGACTGGATGGAGGTCGAGAAGCAGCGTGGCATTTCGGTGGCCAGCTCCGTCATGCAGTTCGAGCATGACGGCTGCGTGATCAACCTGCTCGACACGCCCGGCCACCAGGACTTCTCAGAGGACACCTACCGGGTGCTCACCGCGGTGGACGCGGCGCTGATGGTCATCGATGCCGCCAAGGGTGTCGAGGCGCAGACCATCAAGCTGCTGGAGGTCTGCCGGCTACGCCGGACGCCGGTGATTACCTTCATCAACAAGATGGACCGCGAGGTCCGTGACCCCCTGGAACTGATCGACGAGATCGAGGAGATCCTGGGCATGCCCTGCGCGCCGATCACCTGGCCCATCGGCATGGGCAAGCAGTTCGCTGGTGTCTTTGATCTGGATAGCGAGCGAATGCTCAAGTTCACCCCGGGGGAGAGTCGTCCCGAGACCGACCTCGAGGTGCTGGAGGGAGAAGATCATCCCTACCTCGTGGAACACTTTCCGATCGCCCACGCCACCTTCAAGGAGGAAGTGGAGATCGTGCGCGAGGCGGCCGAATCCTTCGATCATGACGCCTTCCTCGCCGGCGACCTCTCGCCGGTGTTCTTCGGTTCCGCGATCAACAACTTCGGGGTGCGCGACATCCTCCAGGCGCTGGTGTCCTGGGCGCCTCCGCCCCGCCAGCGCGAGGCCCGTCAGCGTACGGTACGGCCCGACGATGGTGCCTTTACCGGCATCGTGTTCAAGATCCAGGCCAACATGAATCCCCAGCATCGGGATCGCATCGCCTTCCTGAGGATCTGTTCCGGGGAGTACCGCCAGGGCCTCAAGGCCAGACATGTCCGGAGCGGCAAGACGATCCGCCTCGATCACGCCATCACCTTCATGGCCCAGGAGCGGGCCCATCTCGCTTCCGCCTTTGCAGGCGACATCATCGGCATTCCCAACCACGGTCGTCTGCGTATCGGGGACGTGATCACCGAGGGCGAGGTGCTGGAACTCGAGGGCATCCCCCATTTCTCACCCGAAATCTTCCGCATGGCGCGGCTCAATGACCCGTTGCGGGCCAAGCAGCTCAACAAGGCACTGCTGGAGTTGGGTGAGGAGGGCACCATCCAGGTATTCGAGCCGCTGGAGAAGACGGGAATGATCCTGGGTGCCGTGGGGCAACTGCAGTTCGAGACCGTTGCCCATCGGCTGCAGACCGAATACGGGGTCGATGCTGCCTTCGAGAGTGTGCCGGTGCACAAGGCGCTGTGGGTAAGCAGCGAGGATGCCGCTGCGATGAAGCGCTTTACCCAGGCCAATGCCAACCGCCTGGCCAGGGATGCCGCCGGGGCGCTGGCCTTCATGGCCCCCAACCGGTCGGTCCTCGATCTGACCATCGAGAAGTGGCCCGAGATCGACTTCAACAGCACCCGTGAGGTGGGTGCGACCTGATCCCCTTACCCCGAATACCGACCTGAATGGACCACGATGAACCAGAAAGCCGATACCCCCGAGCGAGCGGCCGAGCGGCGGCAGCTCGATCACACCCTGGAGCGCATCGAGGCCAACCTGGCAGAGCTCGAGGGGCGTCTTGCCGACTATGCCGAGGATATCCAGGCGCAGAAAGAGTACCTCTGGACGAGCCGCGACGAGATGGACCATATCGAGAAGATCTCGGCACGCGAGTCCATCGAGCAGGCGGTGATGACCGGCGACAACGCCCTGGCCCGGCGCCGCAAGCTCGAGAAGCTACGGCATTCCCCCTACTTCGGGCGTTTCGATTTCGCCCGAGGCGGCAAGGCCGAGCCGGTCTACATCGGCATTCACCACTTCCACGACGACCTCGCCGGGGTAAGCCGCGTCCACGACTGGCGGGCGCCCATCGCCTCTCTGTTCTACGACTACGAGACCGGCCCCGCCACTTACGAGAGCCCCGAGGGGCCGGTGGCCGGCGAGATCTCCCTGAAGCGGCAGTTCCGCATCAAGGGCGGCGAGATCGAGCTGATGATCGACAGCGCGGTGCACGTGGTCGACGAGGTGCTCCAGGAGGAGCTGAGCCGCGCCTCCGATGAGGGCATGAAGAAT
>NZ_JBMHFZ010000035.1:0-25026 GCF_049166755.1 Halomonas terrestris
AGACCGGGGCCTGCCCCGAGGACTGCAAGTACTGCCCCCAGTCAGGCCACTACAACACCGGTCTCGGCAAGGAGAAGCTGCTGGAGGTCGAGAAGGTCGTGGAGCAGGCCCGCGCCGCCAAGGCGGCCGGCGCCAGCCGCTTCTGCATGGGCGCCGCCTGGAAGAGCCCCCGCGAGAAGGACCTCGACGTGGTACTGGAGATGGTCGGTCGGGTCAAGGCGCTGGGGCTCGAGACCTGCATGACCCTGGGGATGGTGGATGCCGACCAGGCAGGACGCCTGGCCGAGGCCGGGCTCGACTACTACAACCACAACCTGGACACCTCGCCGGAGTACTACGGCGAGATCATCACCACCCGCACCTACGCCGACCGCCTGGAGACCCTCGGCCACGTGCGCGGGGCGGGCATGAAGGTCTGCTCCGGGGGGATACTGGGCATGGGCGAGGCGCCCCGCGACCGCGCCGCCCTGCTCCAGCAGCTGGTGCGCCTGGAACCGCACCCCGAGTCGGTGCCGATCAACATGCTGGTCAAGGTGCCGGGCACGCCCCTGGAGGACGTGGAGGATCTCGACCCCATCGTGTTCATCCGTGCCATCGCCGTGGCGCGCATCCTGATGCCGGCGAGCCACGTGCGCCTCTCCGCCGGGCGCGAGCAGATGGACGATGCCACCCAGGCGCTGGCCTTCCTGGCCGGGGCCAACTCGATCTTCTACGGCGACCAGTTGCTGACCACGGCCAATCCCCAGGCGGAACGGGACCGGGCACTGTTCGCCCGGCTGGGCCTGCACCCCGAGCAGCGCCAGACATGCCTCGATGACGCCCGCGCCCAGGCCAGGGTGGAGGAGGAACTCGAGGCCGACCTCGCCCGCCAGGCGGCCCGGCGGGCCGCCGCCCGTGCCGACGAGCTCGCCTACGACGCCAGCAGCGCCAGCGGCTACTGACATGAGCCTGAGCATGAGTGCCGACTGGCCAACTCGGCTCGCCGCACGTGCCCGGTCCCGGTGCGTCGCCGGCCTGTGGCGGCGTCGCACCGTGCAACCGACGGATGCGGTCCGCGACTTCGCCGGCAACGACTACCTGGGCCTGGCCCGCGACCCGCGACTGGCGGAGGCCCAGGCCGCCGGCGCCCGCCGTTTCGGCGCCGGCGCCCGGGCCTCGCACCTGGTCAGCGGGCACCTCGAGGTCCATGAGGCGCTGGAAGCGCGGCTGGCCGAGCTCACCGGGCGCCCCCGTGCGCTGCTCTTCTCCACCGGCTACATGGCCAACCTGGGCACCCTGCAGGCGCTCTGCGACACCGACACCCGGGTCTTCCAGGACCGCCTCAACCACGCCTCGCTGCTCGACGGCGCCGCACTGTCCGGCGCCTCCTCGCGGCGCTTCCACCATGGCGACCTGGAAGACCTCGACCGCCTGCTGGAACGCAGTCCGGCCGAGGCCCTCAAGCTGGTGGCCAGCGACGGGGTGTTCAGCATGGACGGCGACGTGGCCGATATCGCCGGGCTCGCCGACACCTGCGCCCGCCACGGCGCCTGGCTGATGGTCGACGACGCCCACGGCCTGGGCGTCCTCGGCGAGCAGGGCGATGGCTGTGTGGGCCGCGCCCACGGCATCGACGAGGTGCCGGTGCTGGTCGGCACCCTGGGCAAGGCGCTGGGCACCGCGGGCGCCTTCGTCGCGGGTAGCGAGGCGCTGATCGAGCACCTGATCCAGTTCGCCCGGCCCTACGTCTATACCACTGCCCAACCGCCCGGGGTGGCCGCCGCCACCCTGGCCGCGCTGGAAATCCTCGCTGCCGAGCCGGAGCGCCGCAGCCGGCTGCACGCCCTGGTCGCCCGCTTCCGCCGCGAGGCGGCGACCCTGGGACTGCCGCTGGCGGAAAGCCACACGCCGATCCAGCCGCTGGTGCTGGGTGACAGCCATCGCGTGATGGCCTGGGCGGAGCGGCTGGCCGCCCGTGGCCTGGGAGTCGGCGCCATCCGCGAGCCCACGGTGCCCCGGGGCCAGGCGCGGCTGCGCATCACCCTCTCCGCCGCCCACACCGAGGCCGATCTCGATGCCCTGCTCGAGGGACTGGCGACCTGCCGGGCCGCCGACCTGCGGGAGGCCACACCATGACGCACCTGGTGCTGCTCTCGGGCTGGGGCGTCGACGCCGGTATCTGGCGGCCGCTGGCCGATTTCTGGCCGAGTGGCGTGACGGTCACCGCCCCGGACTGGCCCGGGTACGGGGCCCGCGCCCCGCTGGCGGCGCCCGACAGCCTGGCCGAACTGGCCGAGGCCATGGCGGTGGACCTGCCCGCCGAGGCCGTCTGGGTGGGCTGGTCCCTGGGGGGGCTGCTCGCCGCCGCCCTGCTCGATCGCCTGCCCGCACCGCACGGGCTCGTGCAGCTCGGCATGGGCGAGCGTTTCTGCCACCCGGAGGGCATCCCGGCAGCGGAGCTGGCCGCCTTCCGGCGCGCCTTCGCCCGGGACCCGATGGCGACCCATCGCCACTTCCTGCGCTGGCAGCTGGCCGGCGAGCCCGACTCGCGCGGGGCCCATGGCCGCCTGCTCGACCTGGTCGGCGGCGCCCCCGATGCCGCCACCCTGGCCGCGGGCCTCGACCAGCTCGCCGAGCTCGATGTCGCGCGTGCCCTGGCCGACGCCCCCTGCCCGGTGCGGCGCCTCGCCGGCCGGCACGACCCGCTGCTGCCCCCGGCCGCCATCGCCGACGCCGACCGGGTCCTCGACCACGCCGGCCACTGCCCGATGCTCTCGCGACCGGCGGCCCTGGCCGAGGCCCTGGCGGGGCTAGCCACCGCCCTGCTTGGCGAGCAAGCGGCCCCGGTCGAGGAGCCCCTGCCATGACCGCCTCACTCGCCCGTCTCCGCCCGCATGAGCCGCCACCGTCGGCCGACTGGCAGCACCGCGTGGCGCGGGCCTTCTCCCGGGCGGCCCCGCGCTACGCGCGACTCGCCGAGGCCCAGCGCGTCATGGGCAAGCGCCTCTGGGCCCGGCTGCCCGAACGCGCCTCCTCGGTCCTCGACCTGGGCTGCGGTCCGGGCCACTGGAGCGCCCGCCTGGCCTGCCGCTACGGCGAGGCGGGCACGGTCACCGGCCTCGACCTGGCGCCGGGCATGCTCGAGGTGGCCCGCCGGCACCACGGCGACCGGGTCCGCTGGCTGTGCGGCGACGCCGCCGCCCTGCCCCTGCCCGATGCCGGCCTGGACCTGGTGGTCTCCAACCTGGCCCTGCAGTGGTGTCCGGACCTGGAGGAGGCGCTCGGGGAGCTGCGGCGGGTGCTGCGCCCCGGGGGCCGCGCGCTGATCAATACCCTGGCGCCCGGCACCCTGGAGGAGGTGAGCCGGGCCTGGTCGAGGCCCGGACGGCCCGCCGCCCTGCTGGCCTTCCGGGACGCCACCTGCCACCGGCGTGCGGCACGCCTGGCGGGCTTCTCCCGTGTCGAAGTCGAGGCCACCACGCAGCGCTTCCACTACCCCGACCTGGCCGCGGTGATGGCCTCCATCAAGGGGGTCGGCGCCCAGGCCGCGCGCCCCGGCGCCCGCCTGACCCGCGCCGACCTGGCCCGCGCCGCACGCCGCTTCGAGGCCCTGCGCGAGCCCGAGGGGCTGCCCGTGACCTATCGCCTGCTGACCCTGGAGCTGGGAACCTGAGATGAGCGCCTACTTCGTCACCGGTACCGACACCGACGCCGGCAAGACCCTGGTCACCGCCGGCCTGCTGGCCCGCGCCCGCCGCGCCGGCCTCACCACCCTGGGCCTCAAGCCCGTGGCCTCGGGCAGCACGGCCACCCCCGAGGGCCTGCGCAACGCCGATGCCCTGGCCCTGCAGGCCCAATGTGCGCCGGCCCAGCCCTACGCGGCGATCAACCCCTTCGCCTTCGCCCCCGCCATCGCCCCGCACCTGGCCGCCCGCCGGGCGGGCGTCGCCCTCGGCCTCGACGACCTGGTCACCCCTCTCCGGCCCATGCTCGCCCTCGAGCGCGGCCTGACACTGGTAGAGGGTGCCGGCGGTTGGCGGGTCCCTCTCAACGACGACGAAGATCTCGCGGGCCTTGCCGGGCGTCTCGGGCTGCCGGTGATCCTGGTGGTGGGGCTGAAGCTCGGCTGCCTCAGTCACGCCCGCCTCACCGCCGAGGCGATCGTCACCGACGGCCTGCCGCTCGCTGGCTGGGTCGGCAACCTGCTCGACCCCGCCTTCGCGACCGACCGCGAGCTCTACCGAGATAACCTGGCGACCCTGACGCACCGGCTGCCCGGCCCCTGCCTGGGCGTGGTGCCACGCCTCGCGGCGAAAGGCCACGTGGCGCTGGCCGAGGCCGCCGCCGACCACCTGGTGCTGCCCGATGTCGATTGACTTGCGAAGGCCCGTCCGTACAATGTGGACGCCTGCCCGACCGTGCGGATGTGGTGGAATTGGTAGACACGCCAGATTTAGGTTCTGGTGCCTTCGGGCGTGGGAGTTCAAGTCTCCCCATCCGCACCATCGCATCACCCCTTCTCGACGCGCTCATGTCCGTCATCTCCCCGAGATGCGCGGCGCCTTCTCGCGTCCGCCCGTTTTCCACCGTCCCCTGTCGAGGCTGTCATGACCCTTCACGACCGCTCCCCCGTCTGGCACCCCTATGCCCATCTCAAGACCCAGCGGCCGGCGCCCAAGGTGGTCGGCGGCGAGGGACCGCGCTTCACCCTGGAGAACGGCGAGACGCTGCTCGACGCCACCTGCTCCTGGTGGTGCATGATCCATGGCTACCGGCATCCTCGCCTCGTCCAGGCCATCCAGCAGCAGGCCGACGAGCTCTGCCACGTGATGCTCGGCGGCCTGACCCACGAGCCCGCCGATCGCCTGGCCCGGGAGCTGGTGAGGGTCACCCCGGCGGGGCTCGACCACGTCTTCTACTCCGATAGCGGCTCGGTGGGCATGGAAGTCGCCATGAAGATGGCCGTGCAGTACCACCAGCTGCGCGGCAGGCCGGGCAAGCATCGGCTGCTCTCGCTGATGAAGGCCTACCACGGCGACACCGCCGGCTGCATGGCGGTCTGCGACCCCGAGGAGGGCATGCACTCGCTGTTCGCCGGCTACCTGCCGCGGCACCACGTCGCCCCGTCGCCCACGGCGCCCTTCGATGCCGAACCCGCGGCGGTGACGGCGGACCTCGCCGCCCTGCGCCAGGTACTGGAGCGCCACCACCACGAGATCGCCGCGCTGCTGATGGAGCCGCTGCTGCAGGCCGCCGGCGGGCTCAACATGACCTCGCCCCACTACCTGCGGGGCGCCCGTGACCTGTGCGACGAGTTCGACGTGCTGCTGGTGTTCGACGAGGTGGCCACCGGCTTCGGCCGCACCGGTCGGATGTTCGCCGCCGACCACGCCGACGTCACGCCCGATATCATGGTGCTCTCCAAGGGGCTCACCGGCGGGTATCTGGGCCACGCGGCCACGCTGGCCACCGACCGGGTGCATGACGCTTTCATCGGCGACAGCGAAATCCACGCCTTCATGCATGGCCCCACCTTCATGGGCAACCCGCTGGCCTGCCGGGTGGCGCTGGAGAGCCTGGCAGTGTTCGAGGAGGAGGACTACCTCGGCCGGATCGCCGGGCTCAACCGGGTGCTGCACGAGGAACTGCTGGATGACGAGACGCTGGCCGCGCACCCGGCGGTGGCGGACGTCCGGGCACTGGGGGCCACCGCGGTGATCGAGGCCCATGACGCAGCGGCCCTCGCCGGCGTGGGCGACTGGGCCCGGGCGCAGGGGGTCTGGCTGCGCCCCATCGGCCGCTGGCTCTACACCATGCCGGCCTACATCACGTCCGACGCCGACATGCGGCGCATCACCGACGCCATGAAGGGCTGGTTCCTGGCGAGCTGATCGCGCAGGAGGCTAGGAGCCTGTCGGGCTTGACCGATCGAAGCGAGAGATTCGGGTTTCGAGACAAGTTTATCGATCTGTTGAGGCGAATAGCACGCTATTTAACGAAGCAGATCGAATGAAATTGGCCGAACAACCGGATTTCGCAGTAGATTAGCGTTAAGTCCGACAGGCTCCTAGACCAGCCGGCGCGGGATGGTGACATCCCAGCTGCGACAGTGAACCCGCCGCTCGCCCTCGTAGGCATCCAGGGTGGCATGCAGCTGGAATTCCCCGGCCGTCGAGGTCAGCACGGTGCGAGTCACCGTGCGCACCTCCCAGTCACCCCGCTTCAGCGAGCGCTCCCAGAGGGTCGTGCCCTCCAGGGAGTCGAAGTCGTCGTCCCGGGAGCGATAGGTCTCCACCGCACGGGTCGCCACCTCGATGCCGCTGTCCTCCAGCCGTATCCGGCCGTTGTCGTTGACCACCTCCAGGGTCGACAGGTCCTCGGCGAGATCGCGGTACACATACCAGTTGTGGTGGCCGGGCTCGAGGCGCGTGGTGGCGATGGACGGGGCCGCCTCCGGCTCGGCGAACGGGGGCAGATGGTCATCCTCGTCGCGCGGCGGTCGCACCGGCAGGTGCAGGGCACTGCCCTTGTCGAAGAGCGTCAGCCGCACGCGCTCGGGGGGCGCCCAGGCCAGCGGCCAGTAGGAGGTGGAGAGGGACAGGCGCAGCCGATGGCCGCGGGGAAAGACCTGCGCCACGTCGTTGAACTGCACGCGTACCCGGTAGCGGCGGCCCGGCTCCAGCGCGGATGGCGCCTCGTGGCTGTCGCGGTGGGTCAGGTTGAGCAGGCCATAGGTCACCCGGGTGGCCTTGTCGTCGGGTGCCACGTCGGAGAGGCGCACCGCCACCATGGCCACGGGACGGTCGGCGGCCAGCTCCAGTTCCAGCTCCGGCGCGCCCATCATCTCCAGGGTGGCCTCGAGGGGCGGCGTGTCGAAGGTCAGGGCGCCACCGTCCTCCTCGCGCTGGTCGTGGGCCAGGTCGGGGCCGGCGGCATAGGAGCACCACTTGCCGGCAAACAGGCCGCAGGTCAGCGGCGACTGCACCGTCAGCGCACTCTCCTCGCGATGCCGCTGGCCATCCAGTACCAGCCGTCCCGGCGCCAGCGGCAGGCGCCAGTGGCTGATATTGGGCGATGGCCAGGACGGCTCCGCCACCCAGCGCCCCGGGCGGCAGCCGTAGCGGGTGGTCGGCGGCATGCTGTCCTGCATCCATACCCGGATCGCGGGATCCTGCTCCACGCCCCTGTCCACGCCCTTCAGCCACTGGTCCCACCAGCGCAGGCACTCCTGCAGGAAGCCGATGGCCGGACCCGGTTCCCCCAGATGGGGGTACTTGTGGCTCCAGGGGCCGATCAGCCCCTTGCAGCGATCGGGCAGGTTCGCCACCAGCCGCTTGACCGCGTTGGAGTAGCCGTCCGCCCAACCGCTGGCGGCCAGCACCGGCACCTGGACCCGGGAGAAGTCCTCGCAGATGGAGCCGTGCTGCCAGTAGGCGTCCCGGTGCGGGTGCTCCAGCCAGGTCGAGAGCCACAGGCCGCTCCCCTCGAGCCGCTGGTGCCACATCTCGCGCCAGGCGTCGCCGACCACGGCGGGATCCGGCGGCAGCGAGTTGTAGGCGAACATGGTGGAGGCCCAGGAGAGATTGTCACCCAGCAGGCAGCCCCCCATGTAGTGCACGTCATCCGCGTAGCGGTCATCCGTGGAGCAGACGCTGACCACCGCCTGGAGTTCGGGAGGCCGCCGGGCGGCCAGCTGCAGGCCGTTGAAGCCGCCCCAGGAGATGCCGATCATGCCCACCTTGCCGTCGCACCAGGGCTGGGCGGCGATCCAGCGCAGGATCGCCTCGCCGTCCATCAGCTCCCGTTCCAGGTACTCGTCGGTGAGCACGCCGCCGGAGTCACCGCTGCCACGGATATCGACCCGCAGCGCGGCGTAGCCGTGGCCGGCAAAGTAGGGGTGATGCATGGCATCCCGCCGCGCGGAGCCGTCCCGCAGCCGGTAGGGGATGTATTCGAGGATCGCCGGCACCGGGGCCTGTCCGGCGCCCTCAGGGAGCCAGAGGCGGGCGCACAGCTCGACCCCGTCGTCCATGGGAATCCAGACGGGGTCGTGGCACTCGACCGGGTGGGGAAAGTCGGTCACGACACGCATGGCGGCCTCCTTCAAGGTAGCGATGGCTCAGCGAGCTGCCGTCGAGGCGAGCGGCTCGATCTCGAAGGGCAGCATCCGCCGGCACTGCGCGATCCGCTCCGCCAGCGCCTCGCGGGTCTCGGCCCCGGTGAACAGCACGCCGAGCTCCCAGGAGAAGGAGTCCTGGTGCTTGAGGTCAGACAGCCGCATGCCCTCGTGCACGTTGAGCTTCACCAGGGTGCCGGGGAAGGCCTGCTCGACCCGGCGGATCTCCGCCTCCGACGGCACCCGGCGCACCCGGCCATCCTCGAAGACCCGCAGCATCTGCTTGGCGGCGACGGGATAGGGCCCCTCGCGGTGCGGCATGCGCGGCGGGATGCCCAGCGCCACGTCCACCATCACCTGGAAGTGCGGTGCCCCGTCGACCAGCTGGAAGATCGCCGCATGGGAGCGCGAGATCCGGGCATTGATCTCGAGCAGCCAGATTCGGTCGCTCTGGTCGTCATGATAGAACTCGATGTTGAACGGGGCTTCGTCATAGCCGATCCGCGACAGGAAGCGCCGGGTGATCGCCAGCATCCGCGCCTGCACGGCGTCGGGGAGCGCGGAGGGATACTCGTAGCGCAGCAGCACGGAGGGGTGGGCGGCGTCGCGCAGGCTGTCGACGAGGCCCACCAGGTGGACCTCGCCATTCTGGACATAACCCTCCAGGGTGCACTGGCGGCCGGAGGAGATGATCGCCTCGGCGATGCAGTGATGCCCGGTGACCGCCGCCACCTCCTCGGGCAGCTCGGTCAGGGCGGTGACCTCGTCGAAGGGCCGGCCGAAGCGCCCGATCCCCTCACGGATCACCGGCAGCACCTCGCGCAGCTGGTCGGCAGTCTCGATACGAAAGCCGAGATGCGAGGAGTGGGCCTTCACCGGCTTGATCCAGAACGGATAGTCGATCTCGACGGACTCCACGGCCCGCTCGTCGAAGGGATCCAGTGCCTGGAAGACAGGCACGCACTCCGGCACGACCCGTGCCTGCTCCAGGCGGCTCCAGTACTTGTGCTCGCACTTGAGGAAGGCCGCAAGCGTCGGGCCGGGCAATCCCCGTTCCCGGCGCAGCACCGGCAGCAGCCCGCTGGTGGGGAAATCCCAGTAACCGACGATGGCATCCACCGGGCCGGGGAAGCGCTCGAGCTGCGCCAGGGCATCATCCACCAGTCGCGCGAAGGGATACTCCTCGGCATGCACCACCTCGTCGAGGGACAGCAGGCCGTGGAACGCATACTCCTCGGCATGCCGCAGGTGTGGCAGAAGCCGCTTGCTCAGGTCGTCGAGCCCGATCACGAACACATTCCAGGTCATCGCCCTTCTCCCCGTACGTCTGAACCGGACAACGCGACGAGGCTCCCTCGACACCTCCTCCGATACCCTGGTTACAGCATGGCGGATTCATGGCAGAACGCCTTGATCCCTGGCAAGGATGGGCAGCAAGACTGCAACCGACCGGGGGCTGTTGCCGGGACGAACAGGCTCGACTACGCTGGCGGAGCCCCGCCCCGGGCGATCCCGACACCGCCAGGAACCCACCATGCCGCTCAGCAAGACCCGGTCCAGCTTCTACCGCCGCCTCTATGTCGCCCACCTGGTCGATACCGGTATCGCCAGCGTGCCGGCAATCATGGAGGCCACCGGCATGCCCAGGCGCACCGCCCAGGACACCCTGGGCGCCCTGTCCGAACTGGATATCGTCTGCGAGTTCGAGCACGACCAGGGCGAACGACACAACATCGGCCGCTACGTCATCCGCGACTGGGGACCCTTCGACCCGGCATGGGTCGCAGCCCATGCCAGGCGCCTGGGGGCGGAGCTCGGCTACCCGCCAGGCCGCCACCTCACTGCCAGCGATAGGTGACGCCGTCGATCTCGACCTCCCGGATGTCCCCGAACGAGACCATGAACCCGTCCATGTCACCGGGGGCACCATGGCTGCCCCGCAGTGCCGTCTCGGGAATGACCTTCACCCCGGTGGCCCCGACATGCTGCACCCGGGCCGAGAAGCGCTTGCCCTCGTGCTCCACCACCAGCCGCTCACCGGCCATGCAACGCTCCACCCTGGCCAGCAGCTCCAGTTCGGTTACCTGCTGCACGTTCATCTGTCACGCCCTCCCTGTGTCGATCAATCGTTCGCCTTCACTTCGTGGACAAGCGAAAGGCACGCGAATTCAGCGGCCTCCACGCTACGGCTCGACGATGGGGCGGTGGCCCAGCCGGACGAACAGCGCCTCCTGGGTGTCATCGCTACCCGGCTCGAGGGGCACATCGGGGATCGTTTCGGCACCCAGTTCGACCAGTGCCTCCTCGGGGTACTCGGCCAGTACCGAATCTCCGCAGCGACCACAATGGTAGGCAACACCCCCACCCGGTATGCGTGAGCTCACCAGTTCGTCGACCCCGGTGGCGAGTTGCAGCTGATCGGCCGGCCACAGCAGCAGCACACGCTGTCGGGCACCGACGACCTCCCGGCAGGTCGCACAGTCGCAGTGGCCCGTGGCAAGGGGGGCATGGCAGGTCATCAGCGTCACCGCCCCGCAGCGGCATCCACCCTGGTAGAAGGGGCCATTGCTCATCTCGTCTCCTCGACCTGGACCGACCTGCCTCAGTGTAGGCAGTAGCGCACCCCCGCCTCCAGTGGTGACTTCTGTTACCCTAGCAATACGCTTCTACGCTATGCAGGAGGCCTCCCCCATGTCCCTCACACCCTCGAACATGCCCGACCTGGGCAGCCCCATGCCGGCCTTCCGGCTTGCCGATCCCGCCGGCAAGGAGGTCAGCAGCGACGACTTACGGGGCCGGCCGATACTGGTAGCCTTCCTCTGCAACCACTGCCCCTTCGTCAAGCATGTCGCCGATGCCTTCGCCGATTTCGCCCGCGAGTACCAAGCCCGGGGCCTCGCCGTGGTCGCCATCAACAGCAATGATTTCCATCGCCACCCGGCCGACAGCCCCCCACGCATGATCGAGGAGTCACGCTCGCGGGGTTACGACTTCCCCTACCTGGTGGACGAGAGCCAGGAGGTGGCTCGGGCCTTCGACGCCGCCTGCACGCCGGACTTCTTCCTCTTCGACGCCGACCACCGGCTGGCCTATCGCGGCCAGTTCGACGACAGCCGGCCGAGCAAGGACACCCCGGTGACCGGGGCCGACCTGCGTGCCGCCGCCGACGCCGTGCTCGCCGGCCGGGCGCCGGATGCCGACCAGAAGCCGTCGATGGGCTGCAACATCAAGTGGAAGCCGGCATGACCGGGTCCGGCCTGCCGAGGCGGGCACCGCCATCCACCGAGCGAGACGACCGGGAGCTCAATCGGATCCGCCGGGCCTTCTGCAGCCAGCTGATCTGTGTCGTGCCCTGCGAGGCGACGCGGGCGGCGGGCCTCTTCGCTGACGAGGGGCTGGACGTCGAACTGGTCTTTACGCGAGGGGGGCCGACCCCGAGGGCCGTGTCCTCGGCGTCTCGGCACTGGGCAACGCCTACCGCGCCTTCCTGATGTATCTCCTCGAGCGTGCCGGGGTAGACCTTGGTAGCGTCGAGTTCGCCACCGTGGGCACCAACCTCCATGACGCCTGCGGATCGGTCAGCTGGGCACCGGCATGGTCCAGGAACCGGCGTCCCCATCGGCTGCTTCCCCGACCTCTACGCCGCGCTGGCGGGAAATCCGCCCGATCAGGTGATCACGCTCTAGGATGAGACACGCTCGATGATCCGGTACGCCTCGGGTGCCGGTGCTCCCCCCTCGGCCCGGCCGGCGTGGTGCGTCATCCGGGCGGCCAGCGCGGCGGTACTGGCCATGGCCACGTCATCGAGCGTGCGGCCGACCTCCTGCCGGGCCTCGGCTATCTCGTCGAGCAACCGGGACTGCATCGTCGGCCGAAGGAGTGCCTCCTGGGCCTTGAGCAGCGCGTATTCGCTGCCGGCGACACCGGCCAGGGCAACGGTGGTGGTGGCCGCGCCGATCAGCATGGCCCCGGGGCCGGCGGGTGCCGTGGCGGCCGCCGCCGCACCGCCCGTCGCCAGCGAGCGGGCGGCATTGGCGCCCAGGCGAGCCACCAGGCCGCGCACGGCCAGCCGGCTGCCCTGCATGGCCGCCCCGGCCCCCAGCCGCTGGGCCAGGGCACGCCCCGCCAGCAGGCCGATGCCGGCGCCGCCCAGGGAAGCGGTCCCCCAGCGCGGCGCATCCAGGCCGTCATGCAGCGCCTGTTGCAACGCCAGGTCGAGGTCGTGGGCATGGACGGGACGTTGGCCCGCCGCCACCGACGCCGCCTGTCGCGGCTGGTACGCCTCGTGCAGGCGCTGCGCCACGCCCTGCATCGTCTCCCGCTGAACCCGGGCCAGGCGCCGCGGATAGTCCGCCTCCAGCTCGACCAGGGCCTGCTCGACCCGGCTGGCGGCGACCAGGCGCTCGTGGAGCTGCGCCTCCAGCCACTCGTCCAGATCGCCGGCCACCGCCATCCCCAGGCGCAGGTAGCTGCCGGTGAGCGAGTAGTACCAGTCGAGATAGCCCGGCACGGCCGCCTCGAGGGGCGCGAAGGCCGTCTCCAGCCGCTCGTCCACCCAGGGCCGCATCGCGGCCGTCACGTCGTCCTGCAGCCCGGCGGCGAGACGCTCCAGGTCACGACCGAACTCGGCCCGGGTCTCGGCATCCAGCACCAGGGGTTCGCCGTTCACCACTACCCGGAACAGCGGCGTGTCGGCGCGATCCTGAAACAGCCCTCGGCCGAGGACGAGCAGCAGCAGCAAGGCCACGACCGCCAGCAGGGAAGCGCCCCAGCGTCGCCAGCCGCTCAACGGCAGTCGACCCGGCTGCAGCCAATGCCTGACCGCCTTCACGGCCTCTCCTCCTCGCCGGCGTCTTGCAGCAGGGCGATGGCGGATCGGCGCCCCTCACGGCGCATCGCATCGGCACCCACCAGCAGGCGCACATAGGCCCAGGCGAAGGCGCTCTGGGTCAGCAGCAACAGCAGCCAGCCCAGCAATGCCAGGGGAGCGCCGAGCGGCAAGGCCGCCACCGCGTTCTGCATGGCCCAGTACTGGGTCAGCTCCACGGCGCTGCCGAGCCGCTGGAAGACGCCGAGCAGCGAGGCGGCGTCGCGCCCCTGGAGGTGCCCCATCAGCGCCTCCTCCCAGCCCAGGCCCACCAGGTAGGGCTGGGGCAGCCAGAGCGCCGCGACCACCAGGGCCAGGGCCAGCAGGCCGGCGGCGGGCATCACCACCAGGCGCCGGGTCACCGCGGCGAGATGCTCGCCGATGACATGCCGGGCCAGGCGACGCCGCAGGGCGTTGCGCAGCATCACCAGCCCGGCCACGGCGAGCAGCAGCAGCGGCCAGCCGACCCAGATCAGCAGGCGCAGCTTCACCAGCAGCAGCAGGGCCAGGAAGGCGGCCAGCAGCTGGTGGCGGGCCACCATCAGCACACCGCCCCGCAGCCGGCGGTGCCACGGGGAGCCGTCACGCAGGTACTGGCCCAGCCAGGCACGGCGGCGCAGCCGGGCGGCCTCCAGGCTGCCGGCGGCGATCAGCTGGGTGACCAGCACCCAGGCCGGCAGGAACAGCAGGCCGGCGAGGCGCTCCGCCAGCAACGACCAGGCCAGCAGGATGCTCACCGCCGCCACCAGATGGGCATGCTGCCAGGGCAACCCTCTCCGCCGCGTGGCCGGGCCTTCAGGCATCGGCGACCTCCACGATGAACCGTGAACGCATGGCGACCTGCCCCGTTCGGCGCCGCACCGACGGCAGGCCTCGCTCCATCATGCCTGGCCAGCGGCGGGCTGCATCAGGGTACGGGCGATCGCCAGCAGCCTGTCGTCCTGGAAACGGTCGCCGATCAGCTGCACACCGACCGGCATCCCCTGATGGCCGCGGCCCAGTGGCAGGTTGAGGCAGGGCACGCCGAGCAGCGTCCAGGCACGGCAGTAGAGCGGATCGCCGGTGGCATCGAGCCCCTCGGGCGCCACCCCCTGGGCACTCGCGGCGAGGATCACGTCCACGTCGTCGACGAGGACCCGCGACAGCACCTGGCGCAGCTCGCTCGCCGCCTGCTGCGCCTGACGATAGCGTGCATAGGGCAGCGACTGCCCCTCCTCGATAAGCGCTACCAGCCGGGGGCCCATGCTGTCGGCATACTGCCGATACTCGCTGGCCAGGGTCTGGGCCGCCTCGTAGGCCATGACCTCCTTCTGGTACTCGACCAGGGCGGCGAAACGCTCGTCCAGCGGCAGCGGCGCGACACTCGCCCCCAGGTGCTCGAGCCGGATCCGGGTGCGGGCCAGGGCCCGCTGGACGTCGGCATCCAGCACCCGGTCGCTGGGCAGGCTCCTCACCCCGACGCGTATGCCCTCGAGGCTCGGCAGGGCCTCGATGGCCGGCGCCCTCGTCAGCGCCGAGAAGGTCGTGCAGATGTCCTCGATATGGTTGGCGAACCAGCCCAGGGTGTCCAGCGACGGGGCGAAGGACTTGATCCCGGCGAGGCTCACCGCATCGAAGGTCGGCTTGAAGCCGAACACCCCGCAGTAGCTCGCCGGGCGGATGATGCTGCCGGCGGTCTGGGTGCCGAAGGCGAGCGGCACCATGCCGGCGGCCACGGCCGCGGCCGAACCGCTCGAGGAGCCACCTGGCGTCCGCATGGGGTCAAGGGGGTTGCGAGTCTTCCCGGGGGTGAAGTAGGCGAGCTCGGTGCTGACGGTCTTTCCCATGATCAACGCCCCCTGCTGCTCGAGCAGCGTGACCAGGGCGGCATCGACCAGCGAGCCGGGCGTGCTCAGGTACCCCCCGGTGCCCCAGGCGGTGGGCAGGTTGCGGGTCTCGATGATGTCCTTGAGCCCCACGGGGACTCCCTGCAGCAGCCCGGCAGCGGGTGGTACGGAAGGGCTCGGCGCGAGCGCCTCCCAGGCCAGGACCTCGGGCTCGCGGGCCTCGATGCGCTCTCGGCAGGCGTGCCACCAGTCGAGAGGCTGGCTCTCGCCGCTGGCGAGCCGATTCCGAAAGGCCTCGATGGCCATGGTCATATCGAATGGTTCGTGCACGTTCCCCTCCTCACCTGAAGCCCGATACGTCATTCTGGCATAGGAGGCGAAACACGCCAGCAACGAGCCACGGCTCGTATCGTTCACCGCTCCGTGTCGCGCTATCACCCAACCTCGGCATCGGACATGGGCACGATCCGCACCAGCACCTCGACGGTCCTTCCGTCCTCCGGAAAATCGATGGCCCTCCCCGAACACGGCCGGCCGTCCATGCTGAGCCGGGCGACTCCCTCGCTCAGCCCCTCGGGCTTCTCGACACGGATCACCAGGCTACCACCGGGGCGCTCGAGACGTGCCTCGAACCCGGACCAGGCCGCCGGCAGGCACGGCGCGACTTCAAGCCTGCCTGAGACGAGCCGCAACCCCAAGATGTGTTCGACCGCCAGCCTCCAGCTCCAGCCCGAAGCGCCGGTGTACCAGGTCCAGCCGCCGCGCCCCAAATGCGGCTCGACTCCGGCGATATCGGCAGCGACGGCGTAGGGTTCGGTCAGGTAGCGGCGAACCTCGTCGCGTGACCGCGTGTGCAGTGCGGGATTGAGCCGGTCGAAGACCTGCTTGGCGCGATCGCCCTCGCCCAGCTGGGCAAAGGCGATACCGAACCAGGCCGCGGCATGGCTGTACTGCCCCCCATTCTCGCGGACGCCGGGTGGATAGGCCTTGATGTAGCCCGGGTCGCGAAGCGTGGTATCGAAGGGTGGCGTGAGCAGGCGCACCAGATTATCGTCGTCGCGCATCAGTTGCTGCGCGGCGTGGTGCATCGCGCCGCGTGCCCGCTCGGGGTCGGCGGCCGCAGAGAGCACCGCCCAGGACTGTGCGATCGAGTCGATCCTGCACTCCTGGTTAGATGCCGCACCCCAGGGCTGGCCATCATCGTCCAGCGCACGCAGATACCAGTCACCATCCCAGCCGGCCTTTTCCACCGACCCGATCAAGGCCGTCATCCGTCCACCCCAGTGCGACATCAGATCCTCGCGCCCCGCCTCGGTACAGAGATCCAGAAAGCCACGGATGGTGGAGATCATGAACCAGGCCAACCAGATGCTCTGCCCCCGACCCTTGGCGCCGACCCTGTCCATGCCATCATTCCAGTCACCGGTTCCGATCAGCGGCAACCCGTCGACTCCCAGCCGATACGCACGCTCCAGCGCACGTTCGCAATGGTCGAACAGTGGCCAGGAATCGGCTGTGGCATCGAAAAGCGCGTAGTGGTCATGCTCCTGCTCCCCCAGCGGCGGACCGGTCAGGAAGGGCGCACCCTCCGACAGGATTGCGGCATCGCCGGTGGCGGAGACATAGGCGGCGGTGACATGGGGCAGCCACAGCAGGTCATCGGAGAAGCGGGTGCGCACCCCCCGACCCAGGGGCGGGTGCCACCAGTGCAATACATCGCCCTCCTCGAACTGATGTGCAGCGGCGTGCAGGATGTGGCGGCGGGCCAGATCCGGGGCTGAATGCAGCAGCGCCAACACATCCTGCAACTGGTCCCGGAACCCGAAGGCACCACTCGCCTGGTAGAAGCCCGCGCGGGCGAACAGGCGAGCACTCAGTGTCTGATACGGTAACCAGCGATTGACCATGAGATCGAAGGCCGGGTCGGGCGTCGTGACCTGGACCGTGCCCAGACGGTCTCCCCAGACCCGTTGCAGGCGAGCGAATTCGGCCAGGCTCCGCGCCGGATCCTGCCAGCGCAGGACGAGCTCGCGGGCGGCTCCGGCGGTCACGCCCTGTCCAAGGACGAACACCGCCTCGGCCGTCTGGCCCGCAGGAATGTCCAGATGCACCTGAAGGGCGCCACAGCAATCCCCGATGGCGTGCCAGCACTCCCCCAGATCCCAGCGCTTCAGGGCGTCAGGTTGGCGCATGTCAGCCCCGGGGCCCAGAAATTCCGAGCGCGATGTTGTCAGGCTGTGTGGTGCGAGTGTGCTGGTCAGGAAGGCCTCACGGTCGGCGAACTCGGCATTGCGGGTGTTGCGCGCCAGGATCGCATGGGTTTCGGGGTCATAGCGTGCCGCGAGCATCGGGTCGGCCTGCCCGGCGACCCCGCCCAACAGCCAGTCGGCAAAATAGGTGGCCGTGATCCGGCGCGTCTGCCCGCCGGGGTTGCGCAATCTCAGCCGGACAAGCTTAACCGGCTCATCGACCGCGACGAAGGCCAGAATTTCCTGCTCCAGCCCTTCGCCGTTGCGTTCCCATGCGGTGTAGCCGATACCATGGCGTACCCGGCATGGGCCGGCGCCTGCAGGGAGTGGTGTCGGGGTCCAGATCTGCGTGGTGATCTCGTCGCGCAGGTAGATCGCTTCGGCCTGCGGGTCGCAGACCGGGTCGTTGTGCCAGCGTGTCAGGCGATTCTCGCCGCTATTCTCGGCCCAACTCCAGCCCAGGCCGGCCTCCGTGACGATGCTACCAAAGCTCGCATTGGCCAGCACGTTGGCCCAGGGCGCCGGGGGCGGGTCCTGCGCCTGGAAAGTGATGACATACTCGCCGGTGTCGGGACGGAAACCGCCGAAACCGTTGGCCAGGAACAGCTCAGGCGGCGCGGCCAGTGGTGGCAACGGCGGCCACTCCCTCTCCCCCATCGGCTCGAAGACCGGACGCTCGATGGGCGTCTGCCGATACAACTGGCGCTCCAGCGAGCCGCCGGTGACGTCAAGGATGAGCGCCGCTACCGCCTCGATCACCTGCGCGGGCCACGGGTTGCTCGGATCCTGCGACACCAAATGCACCCCGCCCCGATGCCCCATGAGTTCCTGCGACCCGACATCGCGGAAACCCTCGATCAGCCGGTCGCGCACCGGCTCGACATAGCCGGGCAGCCCGCTGTGCAGGATCACGAGATCAATCCGAATACCGCCGTCGCGCCATAGCCGATGCGCCGCCAGCAGGGTGGTCAGCAGTGCCGAGCGATACCCTTCACCCACGCGCACTGCCAGGATCGGATTGTCGCCCGAGATGCCCAGGGCCCAGAGGTCGTGCTGCCCGGGCAGGGTCTCGCCCTTCCCTCGCATGGCCGCCCTGGCGGAATCCTCGGGCAACAGCAAGGCCGATAGGAGCGACTGGATGGATGGCAGGTCACCGGGCGTCAGGCCGCGCCGGTGAGCATCACGCGCCGCCTGGGCGTCCGTCGCGCGCAGGGCCCAGTCGAGCGTGGTCAATGTGGTATAGCGCTGGGCGGTTTCCTCGGCGGCCACACGGGTGTCGGCCGCGATGGTGACAAAGGCCAGGCTGCAGCTCTGGTGCGGCCCGAGAGTCAGGCCGGCCTGCAGCGCAACCACCGGGTCGAGAATCCATCCGGTCCCTCCCGCCAGCGCGCCCTCGCGCAGTGCCGCCGGCCGACGGGAATCACCGTGGCGGCCGAGCAAGGCGCGCCGATCGGTCTCGAAGCCAAGGATGGTCACCTCAGAGGCGTCGCAGACCAACCGATGCAACAGCACCGGCGACCGTTTGGCAGGATCGAGAGGACGCCGGACGAACAGCAGCGCCCGCAGATCGGGCAGATAAGAGCTGCCCACGAAGAGCCGGCTGAAGGCGGGGTGACGAGCGTGATCGGCGGAGGGCGCCAGAATTACCTCCGCACAACTGGTCAGTGAAAGCGGCCGTGGTCGGTCGGTTTCGTTCACCACGTTGATGTAACGGATTTCCAGATCATCGCCGGGCGCCACGCTGACGGTCATGCTGATGGCGATACCATGTTCGCGGTGCTGGAATTCGACCTGATGCTGATGGAACACCACCCGCCAGGGGTCACCGCCCCGTGTCTCAAAGGGGTGGTCGCCTAGGCTCCAGAGGTAGCGGTCATCACGGTCCTGCAGGTAGAGCACATGACCATCGATACCGGCCTCGCCAGTACCGCCCAGCGCCCGCGTGAGCAGGTGACGATGCCAGCCGAGGCTGCCGCCGGCCGCACTGGTGACCATGCTGGCCATACGCCCGTTGCTCAAGGTATGAAGGCAACCAAAGCCACCCCACGCCCTGGGCACCCAAGGGTGCAGGGCGGGAGCTGACTCCTGGCGCCGATCACCGGGGACGGCCGCGTCCTGATCGCTTGGCCGCTCGAGAGGGGCTTCCCACGGCACACGCTCGCTCAGGAGCAGTTCCATCGTCGCCACATGCGGGTCGCTGTGAAACCAGGTCACCAGCCTGTCATTGCACAGCACATTGCCGAGCGCCGCGAGGCTCATGCCGTGATGATGCGACATATAGGACCGCACCATCGTGAAGCCGCCGCCCACCGGCACCCGCTCGGGCGTGAAGTCCACTGCCTCGAAGAAGCCATAGCGACCCAGGGCCCCCAACGCCACCAGCGCATGCAGATTGGCCAGGGCGGCCTGCGGGCGGACCGGCAGCGCCAGCAGCGTTGCATAGGGCGCCACCACCCGGTCGAGCGATAGCCCGCGTCGCACTCCCAGCTCCGGCACGCCGAATGCGCGGTAGCGGTAGCGCTGCTCGGGGTCCTGCTCAGCGTAACCGGACTCCGACATGCCCCACGGGATGCCGAGGCCTTCGCCATGCTGGCGCTGAATATCGACCGCCGTGCGCTCGCTTTCGTACATCAACGAATCGCGATAGGAGCGCATCAACAGCCGCGGCATCAAGTATTCGAACATGGAGCCGCTCCACGACACGAGCGTCAGCCCTCTCGACTGTCGGGTGACCGGTCGACCGAGATGAAACCAGTGCTCGAGGGGTACATCGCCCTTGGCGATCGCGAAGTAACTCGGCAACCTCGCCTCACTGGCCAGCAGGTCATAGTGGTTGGCATCCATCCGCCCCCGACTGACGTTGTACCCGATGAAGAAAAGCCGGCTGGAAGGATCATAGAGAAAGCCGAAGTCCATTCCGTGTGCCCAGGCGCGGGCGCGCTGTGCAATATCATCGAGAGCCTGATCCAGCCTGGCGTGCTCTGTGGCCGACCGCGAAAGCGCAGCATCGAGCGCCTCCACCCAATGCCTCGCCACCGGGTCTGAGCAGGCATACCCGTGGTGCGACAACCCTCGCCGAACCTCCTCCATGGCCGGAGCCACCTCGCCGAGCGGGAGGTGCACCGGAAGCTGCTCCGACAGGCTGCGAGCCAGGTCGGCGCACTCGGCGGGCGGGCTTGCGACAAGTAGGCGCCAACCCATGAGCGACTGCAGGTCTCGATGCATGACGGCGATGTGGTGGCGGGTCCGCTCCAGCCAGACCTGCACCTCGCGCAGGCTTTCGTGGGGCGTGAAATCTTCACGGCTTATCAGGTCACGCAGGCTGGCCTGGAACTGCGGCAGCCGTTGGTCACGAAAATCGTCAAGCAGTGCCGCCCATCCATCGGGGTCGTCACACCCCTGCACCATTGTCTCCCGCATCTCGTTGACCAGCGTGACACAGCGACCAAGGCTCCCGCCCGGGTCGTCGTCCTCGCCGAGGGCCTCGGCGAGCAGTTGAAGCGCGTCATCCAGCCCATTCCACTGCTCAGTCAGGAAGGCCGGTCCACACCGGGCGTCGCGGCAGGCCTGTTGCAGCGTGATCAGGCTGACGGCGAGATTGCCACTGTCGACGGTCGAGACATAACGTGGTTCCAGCGGGGTCAACCGCTGTGTCTCGTTCCAATTGAGGAGGTGACCGCGGTGCCGCTCCAGCCGGTCCATGCTGTCGAGCATGTTGCCCAGACGCTCGGTCAGTTCGGGCAGCCCCACATGCCCCAGCCGCCAGGCGGTGAGCGAGGAGAGCATCAGCATCCCGATATTGGTTGGTGAGGTACGGTGGACGGCACCAGCCTGCGGCGCCTCCTGATAGTTGTCGGGCGGTAACCAGTGATCCTCGGGGCGCACGTGGGTTTCGAAGAACAGCCAGGTGCGCCGGGCGATGAGGCGTAGAAAGGCTCGCTCCGCGTCGGGCAGGACGTCTTCAGGTGCCCGGCGCCTGCACCCCAGGCGCCACGCGATCTCGGGCGCCGCCACCCACAAGGCGAGTAACGGCGCCGCCCCTGCAAGCGCTGCCGGTGCAGCCAGCACCATCCCGAGGGTGGCGAGAGCGGCCAGGGCAGTCGCCGGCCACATCGCCCGCCAGGTACTGTGGCGCAGGTCCTCATTGCCCATGCGCGCGGCCACCTGGGCCGCCGTTCTCCATTCCAGCAGGTGCCGTCCGGAGGCCAGCCGCCACAGGGTACGCCCCATGGCGTCACCGGCAATGACGGCATCGTTGAGCAGGAAGGTCACCATCAGTGCCCAGCACCCGAGCTGTTCACGCAATTGCCTCAGCGTGCCACGTACCGCACCGCGACGACGGCCCCGGGCAAGGCCGGTGACCAGATCGGTGAACAGATGCGCCGCCAGCGGCAGCACGGCCAGCGTGGTCCAGGCCCAAGGGCTCCCGGGCAGCACGAACCATCCAGCCAGTGCCAACAGCACGAGGCTGATCGGCACCAGACTGCGACGCAGGTTGTCCAGCAGTTTCCAGCGGTCCAGCGTCGAGAATCGATTACGCAGCCACTGTCCACCGGGCCCCGGCACCTGTCGGCAGAGCCAGGGCAGCAACTGCCAATCGCCTCGCAGCCAACGATGCCAGCGCGCCGCATGCTCGAGATAATCGGCGGGAAAGCTCTCATAGACGACGATATCGCTGGTCAACCCCACGCGCCCATAGAGCCCCTCGAGTAGATCATGGCTGAGGATGCGATTCTCGGGCATGCGGCCTTCCAGGGAGCGGCTGAAGGGCTCGACCTCATAGATCCCCTTGCCGGTAAAGCTGCCGACACCGAAGAGATCCTGATAGACATCCGAGACCGCCCGTGAATAGATGTCGATGCTGGCGTCCCCTGCATAGAGACGGGCAAACCGCGACCGTATGGCCTCAAGCGGGGTGATCTCCACGCGCGGCTGCAGGATCGTGTATCCGGCCTCCACCCGCCCGGTTTCGGGATGGAACCGGGCGGTGTTGAGGGGATGTACCAGCGTGCCGACAAGGCGTTTCACCGACCCCGGCGGCAACCGCGTGTCGGCATCGACCGTCACCACGAAACGCACGCCACGCAACGCCTCGGGAGCCCCGGCGGTCAATGAGTAGGGACCCAGATCACCGCGCAGGATGAAGGCATTGAACTGCTCGAGCTTGCCGCGCTTGCGCTCCCATCCCATCCAGCAAGCTTCGGAAGGGTTGTAGCACCGCGGGCGGTGCAGCAAGTGGAAGGCGCCCTGGCCGTCACCGCCGCCATGGCGAGTATTGAGGTCTTCGATCGCGGAAACGAGAGCCGACTCGATGGCCACATCTCCCGGGGTCACCTCTGTATCGGCGTCGGCAAGATCGCTCAGCAACGCGAACTGGAGCATCGGATCCGGGTTGGCCAATCGATGGCCCTCCAGCTGCTGGGCGAGTCGCGGCACGTCCGCGGCATGGTCCAGCAGCACCGGCATGGCGATCACCGTGGCGCAATCGGCGTCAATGGCATGACGGAGATCGAGCTTGGGCAGGGTGCGAGGAGGAACCCATTGTGTCACCAGGGCGTTGACGAGTGCCACGCCCAGAAGGGAGGCGGGAACCAGGGCCAGCGCAAGACCGGCGGCCAGCTGCAGTGCACCCGCCCCGCCCCACCAGAGATAGAGGGCGATGATCCCCAGGGCACCCGCTGACGCACTGCCCAGACTGGCCGCATAAAGCGGCCCGGCACTCCGCTTCAGCCACCGACGCCAGGCATGTCCGAGGGGAAGGTGCAACCCTAGTTGCACCTCGAACTCGCCCCGCCCCTCGTCGACCAGCCAATAACCCACATGGGATCGCAACGGGTCGCCATGCACCTCACGGCATCTCGCCACCAGGACCTCGGCAGTTTGCCACTCGGACATGTCGCCATGCGACGCCAGCGTCTCGATTGCCCGGCGATAGGCATCGCGGGTCTCGAAATCCATGCGTGGATAGACATCCGCCGGGTCACGTCGCAGCGTCGCCTCGATCAAGCTGGTGCGATCAATCACATCCTTCCACTGCAGCGTGGAGATGACCATCAGGCCCGACAGTGCACGCGCGATACACTCGGTGTCGTCGAGTACCTCCAACGCCGGCACCACGGCTGAGATTCCGTGTGGCGAAGACGCCGCGGGAAACAGGCGACCGAAGGCGCCGATCAGCACCTCCAGACAGGCCAGCCGTAACATCGTCGGCAGGGCCCAAAGTTCGGCGATGCTGAGAGGCGACCTTTCCTGGTAAGCCTGCAGGAAGTCAACGCACAGTGACAGCGACAACTGAAGGCGAGAGGCCTGGAGCAAGCCATGTGCCAGGGCGTAGATGCGCGGCTTTCCAGCTTCCACTCCGGGCAAGGACTGCAAAAGGGGCGGCAGTCTGCGATAGAAACTGCCGGGCATGTCCTGTCCAACCTGGCGAACGGCACGACGGGCATGGTAATGGTTATCGAGCATCCACTCCGCTGCCGCGAGATGTTCGGGGCTACTCTCTCGCGCTGCTGCAAGTGCCATCGGTATCCAATCGCGTATCGCGCGAAGCCCCGACAGGCTGGCCAGGGAGCGAGGCGACCCCGGGCCACAGTGGTGCTGGTCGGCGAGCTTGCGAGCCGTGGTATCAATGGACAGGCCTGTCGGCGTGGCATCGGGCTGCATCACCTACCACTCGAATGCAGAACCGACCGTGCGGGAGGAACCCGATCCACCATCGCTCACGCTCTGTTGCAGGTGGGTGGGCCATGTCACCAGAACCGGAACTGGGCTGTGCCCCGCCAGATAGGCCACGACATTGCCATAGGGCAGATCGCTGATGTGGGTTCGGCCATGCCCCCAGGCAGAAAGCATTACCAGATCGAAGGCGTCGTCGCGCATGACCTCGTCGAGACCGCTGCGGGCGTCGGCGGCAAGCAGCACCAGCGTGCGCACCTTCAAGCCCTGATCGATGAGCTCGTCGCCCATCCGCTGCAGGTAATCGCGCGCAATGCATTGGTCGCGTTTCACGAAACGCTGCCGCAGGTCGATGTCTTCCGGCTCGAACGGCAACGCCGATGTCGAATCCGGTGGTGTGGTGACATGGACCAGCACCAGTTCGGCGCCGGTGGCATGGGCCAGACGCTGAGCAGTAGACAGCACGCTTTCCGACCAGCAGGAACCGTCGAGCGGAACGAGGATGCGCTGGTAATTCGGCGCTTCGTTACTCGAGTCGGGCAGGGGCACGAGTAGCACTCGTCCCTCGCCGCGCTCCAAGACCTCGCGCACATTGGCACTCAGGCTGGAGTGCCCGCTGAGACAATGCGTTCCCATCACCACCAGGGCGGCCTCCTGCAACCTGGCCGCACGGCAGATCTCGTCGCCCGGCACGCCCTCTAGCAGGGCCAGATCGGGAACCGTCGACAGCCATGTACTGGCGGCGAGCCGCTCCAGGACCTTTCGCGCCTCATGTCTACGAATCGCCCAGTCCACCGGATCCGGCAGGCCGTTGGCCTCCGGCGCCGGGCCGATCACCCGCAGTAGAGTCAGTGGTATCCGAAATGCACGCGCCATCGCATCGGCATGCACCAGCACCCGGGGAGCATCGAGGGAGGTGTCGACGCAGGCCAGCACGGTTCGATCAGGGGGGAAGGGTTCCGACGCGGCTTCCGAGGTCATGCTGGTTCGCCCTTGGGGAGCCACGGGTCCCGGGACATCATCATGTCCTGACATGGAAGGCGAACGCTTGGATGTCGTCATGTCGGGCACTCTCGCGAAACGGTGTGACGAGTAACGCTACACAGGTTCCTTGTGCCCCTTGGCCAGGCAGTCCTCTTTACAGTCGTACAGTCGAAGCAAATCACTGATTTGGCTGCACAGGCTGCCACGAAAGGCCGCAGCGGTCTCGTAAAACGGGTCCAAACCAGTGTAGTCGATTCTCGTCGATGCGACCGCGTCCTGCTCACGGCCAGACATGAAATGATGTCCTGCTGCTGGCCAGGGTGACATGGC
>NZ_JBMHFZ010000036.1:0-23071 GCF_049166755.1 Halomonas terrestris
TTGAGGTGTTCCGCGGTGAGTTCACCGGCCTGAATGGCGGTGCCGATTTCTACGCCGACAGCGTGGCCAGGCTGCGTGAGGAAGGCCGGATGTCGCTGCGCGTCTTCCTCGAGGAGTGCCAGGAGCGTGGCATCGAGCCCACCAAGTCCTACTCCGGCTCGTTCCAGGTTCGCCTGTCTGAGGAGCTGCACAAGAGCGCCGCCGATGCTGCCATGGCCAAGGGGCTGAGCCTTAATCAGTTCGTGGCCACCGCCATCGAGCACGAGCTCTCGGCGTAATGCCGCCTCGCAGAGCCCTCTTAGCGGATTCGGTACACAGTGCGTACCGAATTCGTGGAAGGGGCCAAGCTACGGCTCCTTGCTGTGACGAGGCGCTCCAAGGCCCGTCGCTCCCCGTCATTCACGGAACAAGTTGGCATGGCTGCCCGTTTGGGCCAGGTGCAGTCCATCGCCCAAGCTGCGATACAGCACTAGGCGTGGCAACGAATCTATAGACGTGTTCGAGTATCATGTTGACGAGAGCCGGGGGATACCGGCCTGATGCGCGATATGTAGTGGCTTGGGAAGAGGTTGAGTATAAAATATGCTTTTAAATCAGCGTGTTGTAGGTCGGCCCATGGCCGGGCTGCAGTGTTTTCTAGCGTCATGACGTGGGGCTTTGAGGCCACCTATGGAACTTGTGCACTTCACCCGCCTAAGGACTCAAGCCAAGAAGCTGGCATCTAGGGCAGAGGACCGCCTGGGCTTCTCCCGTGGGTTTGTCGTCACGCTAATGGAAGCTTACGGGGCAGACACGTCTCTGGCTCCGGTCGATGGCGTATCTCATACGCTAGCCAGAGAGGTAGCCAGAGAGATTGGTGAGCTGATGCGGTCGGCTGACGATGATATGGCGTCATATCTGATCAGTACGGTCTATACCGCAATGTTGCCGGAAACCTATCGCAGTCAATACGGGATTTTTTTCACCCCTCCAGGCCTCACCTCGAGGCTCCTTGATCAAGCTGAAGCGGGAGGTGTGGATTGGAGCACTGCTAGGGTTCTCGACCCTTCCTGTGGAGGGGGGGCTTTCCTCTCACCTATTGCGGTGCGCATGCGTCGAGCATTATCTGGCCTCTCTGTAGAGGCTCGCGTGGCCCACATCGAACGTCACCTTGTGGGGTTCGAGATCGACCCGTTTTCAGCATGGATGTCGCAGACATTTGTTGAGCTGGTATTGGCAGAGGATCTGATCAACCTGGGACGCAGGCTTAAACCGTTAGTCGTGGTTCGAGACAGCCTTCTGAGTCCAGAATCGGATTACGGCACGATGGACCTCGTGGTTGGCAACCCGCCTTATGGGAAGGTCAAACTCGATAAGCAGCAACGCTCTTTTTGGCAGCGTAGCCTGCATGGTCATGCGAACCTCTATGGTCTATTCACGGACTTAGCGGTGCGGCTTGCAGCTCCGGGAGGAGTCATTGCTTATTTGACGCCTACGAGCTTCTTGGGAGGGCAATATTTCCAAGCACTTCGCAAATTGATGGCAACGCAAGCGCCGCCCTACGCTGTTGATTTCATTGATGGGCGAGAAGGCGTCTTCGAAGACGTTCTTCAGGAGACGATGCTGACGTGCTATCGAAAGGAAGGTTCTGCTGATCCTTTGCAAACTGCCTACCTCAGCATTCTGGAAGATGGGAGGGCCGTAGCGCAGGTGAATGGTCGTTGTAGTTTACCTCGGGATGGAGCCACTCCTTGGATCTTGCCTCGCCGCAAGGAGGTAGGAGTGATGGCGGATTCGGCTCGCTCTATGCCATATCGCCTGTCCGATTATGGTTACAAGGTATCTACGGGACAGTTGGTCTGGAATCGACATAAAGATAAACTTTTCGATGAATGGTTTCTTGGTGTTGTTCCTCTAGTTTGGGCAGAATGCGTGGACCCTGCGGGGAGTGGGGTATTCAGCTTCAAGACGACTCGGCGCCATGCTCCTTGGTTCTTACCAGGTCCTAAGGATTCTGCGAATCTTACCCACACAAGCTGTGTACTTCTACAGCGAACAACTGCGGTTGAGCAGAGAAGGCGTCTTATAGCAGGAGAGCTTCCGCAGGATTTTATCGAGAAGCATGGTGGAGCGGTGGCGATTGAAAACCATCTAAATATGGTTCGCCCACTTCCTGGGCAAAAGCCTAAGGTTTCCCCGGCAGCATTATCTCGGCTATTCAATAGCCAAGCAGTGGATGATGTATATCGCTGTATCAGTGGATCCACAGCGGTATCCGCATATGAGCTGCAAGCCCTTCCGCTTCCATCACCTCACGCTATAGAAAAACTAGAAAATTTAATGGAAGAGCGAGCCGATGAGGCCGCTATAGAGTCATATATAAGGGAGCTTTATGTCACTGTTCGTACCAGCGCCGCTGCCTAGTGTTACAGAAATACGGCGTCGCCTTGAGGTGATCTTTCCAGATGGAACGATGCAGCGACCAGCTCTCACGAGTGAAGCGGCAGCGAAAACTGTTTATACCATGCTGTTCATCGATGCTGTTGAAGGCCGTAATGTCCGTCTGGCTCCAAAGCATGTCTACCGTATGGCGCAGGAAGTGGCTGATGATCAAAGTGAAAAAAACAGGTTGTCATATGCGACTCGTTGCCTGAAGCCTAAGTATCAAGCGGAAGGAACTGCTTGGTATGCCGATACCACTCGTGAGCTAATTCGTGATGACACCATTCGGGAAGCGATGATTCCGATTGGAGTGGTGGTTAACGATGCCAGTGTCCCAACAACAAGTTCTAAAGGTAGATATTACCTTAAAAAGGATTTTGCAAGCCTGTTTTCACTTTCTAACAATGACTTTGAAAATAAGGTTATTGATTGGCAGGAGAGTCACTTGTCAGCTTCTGAGCTGGCGAGGGTAAGAATACTTCAGGGGCGCCATAATCATGGCGACAGCGTCAAAGTTAATTTCCCCAACGGGGAAACACGAATCATGCAGGTGGGGAAGAGTTCAGTTATCACTAAGGCGGTGGTTGAAGAGTTTTCGCCAAGATTTTTAGATAACCCATACGTGTTATGGATAAGTGAAAGCGGAGAGAAAGTCGTTCATCAAGATAATGCATTGATGAAGCAAATTGGGTTGAATATTGACGAAACCACTTTGTTGCCTGACCTTGTTCTGGCAGATTTGCGTGATTCTGGCGTTCTTATAGTTTTTGTGGAAGTTGTTGCTACTGATGGGGTGGTAACGGAGACTCGGAAGAGAAAGTTGCTTGAGATGGCCGAGAAAGCGGGGTTTTCATCGTCACATATTGCTTTCATGACGGCATTTGAGAAACGTGATGCTGGACCACTTAAAAAGCGTATATCCGGCATAGCGACTGATACCATGGTATGGAGTATGGCAGAGCCTAAGGTAATCATTTGGATAGGTGAGAACCAGGAAATTCCTGTGTCTATTCAAGAGTAGTCCAGATGTATAGGTGGCAGCCCCTTGAGCTCTATGGGATGATGTGTCTTGATGGGGTTGCTACTACAATTATGGCTTCTGGTTCATCTATCCTACTGACCCATGGTTATATGAAATACCGACGCTGTGAGCGTGATACCGATACCGTGACATAGACGTCTTTCTGCGGTACCTGACGTATGAAGTGGAGGATCGGATTTAGGTAGCCCATGGCAAAAGCATGGGCTACCTAGTTAACTCAAGCCTTTTGGATGAGTTTCCAGGTTACTGCCTTGTTGTTGTACGGGGGCATGGTGTTTCCCTTAGCAATGGGGGCTGTCGTGCTTGGGTTTCCTACCACTTCCCAAACACCGCTTTCTGGACACTTCTCGCCAGTTTTGGCGGTGGCTCCTACCTCTGCCATTGTTACCTCTCTTCAGTTCCTTGGTATTGAATGGGCTGTTGCCCAATGCAACCGTACCTGATTGTTTTATAAAAGTGAATGCCGAAAAGATAGTGGCTGCGTAAAATATGGATATTTTTGTTCTTTGTCATTATTCAAGTGGGGTGTGGGACGAAGATTCCGTGCTTGCTCTTGATCTTGTTTTTCTATAAATCCCGGTTTGTTCAGTGAAATTTCAACGGTCAAATTATTTCATGTTTAAATTTAGGGCGCCGCTAAGTTAATGACCCATATCAAACATCATCCTTCCTCTAAGTTTTTAAAAAACGGTCGTTTTCTTTACGCAAGCTGGCCACCCCTCCAGGAGGCCCTGGAGGGGTGGTTTTGAGTAAAGAAATCCCGTAAATTTTTCTAAAGTTAGAAAAGGTGCGTTTTTTTACGGTCCGAGCGGCTCGTACCCGGGAGGTGGCACCTCGGCAATACGTAAGGCATTATGTGGAGGTGCTAATGTTCCGCAGCCTTTACTCTGCATGGCATTGGCACAGCGCCTTTGGCCAAGAGGTGCTTCCCTGTAAGTCCCTGAGTGCCCCTGGCGGTATCTATGCCGCCAGGGGCTTTCTTCGCTACCGCTAGACTTTGATGACCTTCACGCCGTAATCAGCCGGATTGACGATGTCTTCCAGCTTGCCGATCTGCGAGAAATCGCCACTGCTGAGCTCGCTGCTGATGTTGGTGTCAGGGAATCGGAGATTCTTGACCACGCTGACCTTGATCGGCATACCCTTTCCGTCGATGTCCTGCACCCAGGCGAGAAACCCCCCCGAAAACTTGGCTAGGCTACCGATCGGGTAGAGCCCGTAGACCTGGATGTACTCCACCAGCACGGTCTTGTCGTAGGCCGTGGCGGCGTCATTGACCAGGCGGTAAGCATCGAGCGGCGCGCGAGGTGGGAAGCCGTTACGGGCGTGCAGCAGCCGGTTGATCGCCTTGATCACTGAAACCAGGCGTACCCGGTCTGACAGCGAATCGCCGCGCTTGCCCGCCGGGTAGCCGGAGCCATCCAGACGCTCGTTGGCATTCTCGATCACCTCCCGGCAGGTGGGGCTGGGTATCCAGTCGAGCCTTTGCAGCTTATCGAGCAGAGCGGTCACATGGCCCCTGAGAATGTCTTTCTGTGCCGGGTTCATGTTGACCTTCAGCGAGGGTAGCTGAGGACTGATCAGCAGCGGCTTGCCGAGGGTGTGCAGGAGAGCGCCCAGCACGGCCTCACGGACATGCGGGTCGTGCGGGTCGCGGGCCAGCAGCATGTCGGCCAGCTGGCCGGCCACCTGTACCGCATGGCGAACCCAGTTTGGCTCGTCGCGCAGGAAGGCCAAGGCATAGAGGAAGGCCTTACGGT
This sequence comes from Halomonas terrestris, assembly GCF_049166755.1. Taxonomy (NCBI): domain Bacteria; kingdom Pseudomonadati; phylum Pseudomonadota; class Gammaproteobacteria; order Oceanospirillales; family Halomonadaceae; genus Halomonas; species Halomonas terrestris. Next base: position 5,224 of record NZ_JBMHFZ010000036.1, read on the forward strand.
CCTGCTCGACCAGGTAGCGTAGGGTATCGACGCAGTCGTAGAAGATCTCCTCAGGGAACAGGTCGCGGGTCTTCATGTACATCAAGCCCACCTGGAGCTGATGCGCCACGTCCATGACGCCACGCTCCATGGGCGACTGGCGGGTACGCTTCTCGCGTTCCTGGGCTTCGCGCTGCAGCAGCTTCTTCTCCTTTGCACCTGGGATGAACAGGGGGGAGTGATGGTCCATCTTGTCATTCGCCCCTGTACGGTAGGCGGCCTCGCGCTCCGACTCGGTCACATATCGGAAGAGCGCTTCTGTCTGGGCCGTCGACAAGTTGATGAACTGGATGCCGACAGCTGCGTAGCCATGCTGACCAAAGGGGCGGATATGGCGGATCTTGCCTTCGGCGAAGAAGCTTTCCCCATTGGGGAATTCCAGTGTGATCCCGGGGATCTTTTGGTTCACCCCGATGGCGATGCTGTCTGCCAGATCGATGTCGGCCATGCAGCCGCCGACCGAGAGGTTGCGGAGCCGACCCGGTACGCTCAGCTCATGCAGATAGACCTCTAGGCCGACACGTGCCTGCATGCCGAGAATGAACGGGATGCGTACGGCTCCCCGATTCTCATGGACGAACACTGACTCGGGGAGCTGGCACTCCAGGCGATACTGGGTGCTGTCAGTCTTGAGCAGCTTGGCGGCGACATTGCTGAGGCTGTAGGTGTCACGCTCGAGCGCCTGGGGCCCTTTCATCGCTTCGATGTCGAAGCTCACGCCACCGCTGGTCAGGTACCGATCGATGTCCTGGCCGGCATAGTCGGCTTCTAGCACCAGGCGACCGGTACTCAGGTCGATCTCTATCACCTCTGCCTTCAGCGGGTAGGGCATGTCCTTGGCATACATCGATAGCTCATGGGCATGTTGTAGCAGTGACCGGATCACGGCCGCTGAAGGGTTTTCATACCGGTCGGGGAGGGCCATGTCGGTTACCTGCTAATGCGATAGTGTTTTTTATTGATGCATGTCAATAAATAGGGTCATTTTTCTATAGCGTCACAATATATGCATCTTATATGGCATGGCAACATGCTTGGAGAAAATTCCAAAAATTCAATCATTTGCGGGTGGTATAGAGTGCACTGGCAGGGCCTGGCCGGTTAACGGTCCGGGGGGCATCAGGTCCCACGAGACGGAGAGCCACTCCCCCCGTAAGACCTTGTCTTCACCCCTGGCTTCAACCGAGTCCAGGGGCCAGGCGTCCTCACGCTTTGGGAGCGGGCAGCTGATCGGGGAGTGCCATGAGCGCTTCCCACGGCATCGGCTTGGCAAAGAGATAGCCTTGCAGCAGGTCACACTCCCGGCGGATCAGGTCCGCTTGCTGTTCGCGCTCCTCGATGCCTTCTGCCACCACCACAAGATCCATGTGATGCGCCATGGTGATGATGCCCTGGACGATGGCGGCGTTGCTGCGGCTGGTGAGGATATCGCGGATGAAAGCGCGATCCAGCTTGATCTTGTGAATCGGCAGATCACGCAGGTAGCTAAGGCTGGAGAAGCCGGTACCGAAGTCGTCGATGGCGACCGTGATGCTCATCCCGCGGAGGGTATCGATCATCTCGATCGCCTGCTCCGCGCCGCCTAGCAGGATGCTCTCAGTCATCTCCAGCTCGAGGAGCTCAGGGGGAAGCCCCGTCTCGTCCAGGATGGCCTGTACCTCCTCGAGGAAGCCGTCACGGCGGAACTGCAGCGACGAGATATTGACCGCGACGGGGAACACCCGCTCTCCCTTGGCCCGCATGGTGGCAAGATGCTGGCAGGCCTGCCGCAACACCCAGCGGCCGAGGGGGATGATCTGCCCCGTCTGCTCGGCGATCGGGATGAAGACGCCGGGTGACACCATGCCCTGTGTGGGGTGGTGCCAGCGAACGAGAGCCTCGAGGCTGCGGATGTGACCGCTGACGGCATCGACGATGGGCTGGTAGTAGAGCTCGAACTGGTTGTCGCGCAGAGCGGTGTGGAGATCATGGCGCAGCAGCACGTGTTCACTGGTGTGCTGCCTACCTTGGCCCTGATACCACTGCCAGGTGTTACGTCCTTGACGTTTCGCTAGCTCTACGGCCAGGCCGGCATGCTGAAGTAGCTCGAGAGGTTGCTGGACCGCTTCATCGCTGCAGGCGATGCCGATGCTGGTACTGATGTGCAGGGCCTGTCCATCAACCTCAAATGAATGCTCGAAGGCAGCAAGGACGCGCTCAGCCGCGGCGGCCGCCTCATGACGGTTTTTCAGGTCCGGCATCAGGAAGGCGAATTCATCACCGGTAAGGCGCGCCAGTGTATCGAAGGGGCCCAGCAGTTGACGTAGGCGCGTGACGATGGTGGTCAGCAACTGGTTGCCGACCTGGTAGCCCAGGCCATCATTGATGGTCTTGAAGCCGTCCAGGTCGAGGTGCATCACCGCCAGTAGGCGCCGATTCTGCTGGCTCCATTGGTAGTCCTGCTCGAGGCGGTCATCCAGGGCCGTGCGGTTGGGCAGGCCGGTAAGCAGGTCGTGGGTGGCCTGGTAGGCGATCTTGGCCTCCTGCCGGCGCTCACGGGTGATGTCCTCTTGAATGCCGATGAAGTGGGTGCAGTGACCGGTGTCATCGATGACCGGGCTGATGGCCAGGCGATTCCAGAAGGGGGTGCCGTCCTTGCGATAGTTGAGCAGCGTCACCTGGGTCTTGGCCCGCGCGTCCAGTGCCTGGCGTATCGTCGCAACAGCAGCAGGGTCGGTCTTTTCTCCCTGCAGGAAGCGGCAGTTCCGACCAAGCACCGCGTCTCGCGCGTATCCTGTCAGTCGGCAGAATGCCTCGTTGGCATAGACGAGCGGCATGTCACTCTGGGAGGCATCCGCCATCAGCACGCCATTGGGGCTAGCTTCGATGCCCCGCTGTAGCAGGTGCAGCGTGGATTCCTGGCGTTTGCGTGCGGTGATGTCGCGGCAGATGCCATAGACGCCGACGATCTTACCCTCGACGGTGACCGGGAAATTGGTGACCTCGACGTGGTAGCTATGACCATCGGCATGGATACCTAGAGTTTCGTAATGCCGCGACGCGCCGCCCTTGGCTGCATCGAAGGCCGCCTGGGTCAGATCGCGATAGCTGGGGTCGACGAACTCATTGAAGTGGCGACCCAGAAGATCCTGCTCGGGGTAGCCGGTGATGTGCTCCAGGGCGGCGTTGCCCCGCTGGAAGCGGCCCTCGAGGTCGAACTCGTAGACTCCATCAGGGTGGTTAACGAACAGTGATCGGTGCCACTCGGCCAGTGTGCGGTGGTGGCGGCTATCGCGGTCCTTGATAACCGCCAAGGTGATCAAGGCGGCAGCTTGGTGTAACCGGCGCCGGCTCATCTCGCTGGGCGCGGTGGGTTCACGGTAGTAGGTACCGAACGTTCCCAGTAGCTCCCCCTGGTTGGTGAGCACGGGGCTCGACCAGCAAGCGTGCAGCCCTTCGGCAAGCGCCGCGCTGCGAAAAGATTCCCAGCGAGGGTCCGTCTGGATGTCTTCTGTGATGACCTGTCGGCGCCGGTAGGCCGCCTCACCGAATGACGCTACACCTTCCCCAATGGGGACATTCTGGAGCCGCTCGAAGTATTTCTGAGAGAAGCGTTGGCTGGGGGACAGGCTGAGGGTGCAGCGTGCTGGATCGAAGCGCATGAAGGCCACGATGGCACCAGGCAGCTGAATACCGATCCAGTGGGCAATGGCATCCAGCGTTGTTTCGAGCGGTGCCTGTTGGGCGATCAGTTCGTGAATGTCCTGCTGAGCTTCCAGCAGGATGAGGTCGTCGGTCACGCACATGCCTCCATGGGGTCTCCCTCCTTGTAGTTGTTAGGAGGCTGATGAATCAGGGGATACTGAACAACTCAATCAGGCTAGGCAAGCAGGCTATCGTAAGGCAAGGAGTGGCCGTAAGCGGTTAGGCCACCAACAAATCATCATAGTTGAAGGCGTGGCTCGGCTATCAAGTCCTGGTATGGCGGTTTCGCTTGAAGCACCATGTAAATAAAACGAAGGTTTGTTTTCTACGAGGTGCCGCGATGACACGAGAAGACGGAGAGCCGCGGCTTTACAGCCCTCATGCTTGCCAGCTGAGCCGAAACCGATCACTATTAGGCTCATAATGTGAGCTGAATATCGTTGCCATTCGGCTCTTCCGCCTTCTTGGAGGTCTGTTATGACCGATCACGCCTCGACATGGATCTGGCAGCACCCCGACTGGCCGAACTTCACCTGGCACGCGGCCGAGGTTCAGCCGCGGGTTCAGGCATGCTGGCGGGATCTCGGCATCTTGCTGGGACGATCGGGGGCCCTGACCTCCGCGGATGACCAGGACGCTGAGGCGAGAGCCGCTCTGGATACGCTATTGCAGAACATCGTCACCTCCTCGGCCATCGAGGGAGAGCGTCTGAATGTGTCGTCAGTTCGCTCCTCCTTGGCCCGGCGCCTTGGCGTGGAGGAGCCGGAGGGTGCTACCTCACCACGCTCTGAAGGCCTGGCGGAGCTGATGCTGGATGCCACCTTCAACCCTGACACGCCGCTGGACGCCGAGAGGCTGTTTCAGTGGCATCGCTGGCTGTTCCCTGAGGCTGATGCCGCGCTGACGACGCTGCGCCCAGGGCAATGGCGCGGGGTAGAGCCAATGCAGGTGGTGTCAGGTCGCCTGGATCGTCCCAAGGTGCATTTCGAGGCGCCGCCGCGAGAGGAGCTGGAACACGAGGTTGACCAGTTCCTCGCATGGTTCGAGGCCAGCCATCATGACCCGGCATTGGATCCCCTGGTCCGGGCCGGCCTGGCACACTTCTGGTTCGTGACGCTGCATCCGTTTGAAGACGGCAACGGCCGGATTGCCCGGGCCATTGCCGATCGTGCCTTGGCGCAGGCCGATCAGCAGAGCATCCGCCTGTATGCCATGTCAGCCGCCATCCTGGAGCGCCGCGCCGACTACTATCGCTGCCTGGAAGCGAGCCAACGTGGCACGCCAGACCTGACGGCTTGGCTTGTCTGGTTCCTGGAGACGCTGGATACCACCTTGCTGGATGTCTTGGCGCAGGTCGAGCGGACGCTGGCCAAGGCCCGCTTCTGGCAGCGCTTTAGGTCGACCGGCTTGCTCCCCGAGCAGGTGAAGGTGCTGAACCGCCTGCTGGATGGAGGAGAGCGAGGGTTTGCGCACGGCATCAGTGCATCGCAGTACCAGAAAGTCGCCAAGGTGAGTAAGGCAACCGCCACCCGCCACCTCGTCGGACTGGTCGAGAAGGGGTGCCTGGTGAAGCTACCCGGAGGAGGCCGCAGCACGCGCTATCAAGTACCGGACATGCACCGTCAGGACGACGGGGAATAGGTGTGCCCCATGACGACAGAGCGCTCCTGAAGATACTCATCATCGGCCTTCGGCAGCTCCAAGAAGGTCGTCCAGGAGGGACGCACAGGACGTAGGGTAACCACGTCTCCCTCCCGAGAGATGGCCAACTCCTCCACGCCTTCATAGGCCATGTCAGCCGGTAGACGCACTACCTGACCCTCGTCGAGGGTGTCGATCGGTACGGTCCGCATGTGGCTCAGCCTCCGGTGTCCCGGTGGGGGTGAGAGGGAATTATGGTCAATTATTGTCCCGAGTATAATTCACGGCCATGATGTAAAGAAAACGAGGATTTGCTTTCTACTAGGTGCCGCGATGTCACGACAAAACAAAGAACAGCCCCGTTGTGCTGATGGAACTCTCCCGGCTAGCCCGGTGGAGCGCCTGAAAGGATCGGTGCAGGGGTACCAGGAGCCGTTCGAGCCGGTGGGCATCGAAGACTGGGAGGCGTTGGATCTTGAGGATGACATGACCACGCCAGGAGGTGGCGCATGATCATCGGCTATGCTCGTGTCAGCACCCAGGACCAGAACCCCCAGCTTCAGCGTGATGCCCTCGAGGAGGCCGGCTGCGAGCAGATCTTCGAGGAGCGTGTTACCGGCACCAAGCGAGAGCGACCCGAGCTGCAGGCCTGCCTGCGCACCCTGCGCGACGGCGACACCCTGGTGGTGTGGAAGCTCGACCGCCTGGCCCGCTCGCTCAAGGACCTGGTGGAGCTGATCCACGAGCTGAACGAGCGTGGTGTGGGCTTCCGGTCGCTCACCGAGGCGATCGATACCACCAGTGCCGGGGGCAAGCTGGTGTTCCACATCTTCGGCGCCCTGGCGGAGTTCGAACACAGTCTGATCCGGGAGCGGACCTTGGCAGGCCTGGCATCGGCCAGAGCCCGCGGTCGCAAGGGAGGGCGTCGCCCGGTCATGTCAGCCGCAGACGTGCGCAAGGCGGCGGCGATGTTGGCCGACCCTGAGATCACCAAGACCGAGGTGGCCAAGCACTTCGGGGTCAGCCGGGTGACGCTGAATGCTTCCCTCGAGCGCGAAGGGTTGGCCAAGGCCGTGAACCACCCCAAGCTCGAGCAGTTGCTGGCTGAATGCGATCCCGATGCTTCCGAACTGGAAGATCTGCGATCCTGGCAGGAGGCGCCGGCCGTGGGGCGGGAGGTTTAGGCGGCGGCCTGGTTGCCGTTGTTCCCCTCGACCAGCTTCAGCACAAGGACTGAGTGTTCCGCATGCGGAACACGTATAAAAGAAGATAGCTGTATTTCAGTAAATCTTTATTTCTGTATTTAAGGCTATAGGTCGCATCGAGATCCCTACCTGATAGCTGCCGGTTAGGCGTGGAGGGGCCAACAGCCATTTTGTCCCATCATGACAGCAAGGGGGGGGTGGGCTGAGGCGAGGAGGACAGCCATTTTGTCCCATCATGACAACGAGGGGGGGCAATCAGTCTTTGCCTAGTAGCTCGGCGCGATGCTTACGTATAGTTTCCCTGGATGCGGCGTTTGCCTTCGCGAGGGTCTCTTGGACTTTTTCTCGTGACGCGAAGGGCTGTTCTTTGAGGCTGGCTGTTCCCAGGGTTACGAGGCGCCCTGAGCTCGTCTTGGATCGCAGGACCTTGCGGTCCTCCGTATTGGGCTCCTTCTGGGTATGAAGCGTCCCATTACGTTTTTTTCGTAGCATCACGCTTGGTGCGGAGCCGATGTGCAACCGTCTCATAGCTTTCTCCGGGGCGTGCTGAGTTGTCCAGTAGGTACTTAGGGTAGCCGAACAGGATGGCGTCGCTGTCTAGCTCCTCGGTGTAAGCCTCTGCAACAGGCACCTCGAGGCCCTTCTTGGGACTGAATTTGAACTGTATATGGGTAACCCGCCGACCAGTTTTACGTTGTCCCCAGGTGACGGTGAGGTCGCTGTGCTCGTTGACGTCGCTCACTGCGGGCTCGAGGACCCGCCTCTTCAGGTCGCGGATAGAGGGGTACTTGTCTTCTAGCTGCAGGATGTAGCGTAGCCAGTCGATTTCCACCTCACGTTCGCCGCGGCTCCGCCACTGGACCAGAAGCTCATACAAGCGTACTCCGTAGCTGCTGGTCATTCCCGAGACGTTCTGCAGACGATATTGACTAAATTCCGCCGTCAGCTGGCTGAGGTAGGGAAGAACATCCTTGGCAAACCTGATTTCCACAGCCCCCTCATCCTCACGATAGAGGATGCTCTGTACCCAGCGCGTCAGCAGCACCCGGGGACGGGCTCCTTTGCCATTGGGATACTCGGTGATCCGAATCGTCTGCTCCCACAGCTTCGCTGAGGCCTGCTTGAGAGCTCTATACTCATGGTTAGCCTTGAACCCCCCCATATCCGCGAGGGCGTTCGCCGTGACGGTGTAGCGGATATCGTCCGTGATGACCTCATCTCGTCGCACCTGGGCGATCGCCGCCAGGATCAGTTTGCTCTCGGCGACGGTGAGGCTATGGGCAGCTTCAATGAGCGCGTTGGACTTAACGACCAGATCCGCACTCGGGGGCATGCTCTTCGACATGGGCCAGATCCACACAACATGTGACGTCATTATGGGACATGTCACATAAAGATGTCACATCATTAAGCCATTCTGTCCCCTCTTGAGAAGCCATTCTGTCCTCTCTCCGCAGCCATTCTGTCCTCTCTTCACAGCCATTCCGTCCCCTTTTCCTCCTGCATCCACATGTTTTTAAAAGGGAAAAAAGTCCGGAAAAGGTTTAAAAGGGAAAAGTAACAGAAAAGGCGCGCTATGCGCGCTCCTACCCTCCGCTCGTACCTCGCTCCGCCCCCGCTTCGCGGGCCTAAACGATGATGCGCCATAGGCGCAGCTCAAGGGCGCTATCGAGGCGCTACGCGCCTGAGCGCCCTGGTGGACGGCTCCGCCGTGCATGGCTCACTAACACCGCGAGAACCCCCTGTTCAGCAGGATGGTTGACAGGGCATTGCTAGCTACAGAGGCAATCATCTGAGGCTTGGTGGTGTTCCGCATGCGGAACACCCCACCAGAGGGTGAACATCAAGCGTGAAGGAGCCCTTAGAGGGCGCTCTATGACCCAGCCTTATGTTGAAGAAGCAATTACAGTGGGTGTCCCGCCACTGTCTGACTAGACAGCAAGGGCTGACAAAACAATGAGGCGTGAAGGAAAACGCCCTCATCCCGGGATAGCTTGGCAGCAGAACGGAATGAGGGCGCCCACATACTGTGTGAGGAAATTATGGCTCACCCCAAACCCGTCTGCCAAGTGCCACGGGACATCGCTCAACATCAAACCGGTTTACGTCGCCTGCGTTGCACGAGCAGGGGATTAGCATGAGACCACCCCACCAGCTCTCGCTCATCACTGAGCCATCGTTCTACCACGGGGTATCGGAAGCAGCGTATGTCGCCTTGCTCGCCCGCCAGGAAGACGGTGGCATGCGTCAGCAATCGTTTCGCGTTGCCCTGCTCGACAAAGTGATCCAAGCTGCGCCCCGCGACCGAGACTGCTACCTGTCTCAAGCCCAATTCATGCGCCCCAATCGGCGGGCGGTGAACCTGTATAGCCTGCCACTGCTGTTCTGCGACCTGGATCCCGTCTCGCGGCATCACATGCCGCCAGAGGAGTGGCGCCGAGCGGTACTGATGGTCTGCAAAGACGAGGGGATACCGCCGCCCTCACTGATCGTCTACAGCGGCCGCGGCGTACACCTGAAATGGATCCTCACAACGCCCTTGCCCAGAGCTGCACTGCCTCGCTGGAACGTGGCTCAGAAGATGCTAGGAGAGCGCTTCCAGCATATCGGGTCTGATCCTCAGGCTCGTGATGCCTCGCGTGTCCTGCGGCTCGAGCACACCGTCAACACCAAGACCGGGCAGCGCTGTGAGGTTATCTGGGTCACGGATGGTGGCGATGGCATGCCGATCCGCTATCCCTTCGACGTGATCTTCGATGAGGTGGCCCCCTTGGCCAGGGAGCAACTGGCAGAAGAACGCAAGCAGCGTGCGGAAACCCAGCAGTCGCCCCGTTGGCACGAGAGAGCGGCACTGACGGTGGTGAACGGCGGACGCCATGGCCTGAAGCTGATCAACTTCCAGGAGCTTGCATGGCATCGCCTCGAGGACCTGCGCACTCTCGCCACAATGCGCGCTGCTCAGGAGGACGGCCCGGAGCCCCTCCAGGGACAGCGCATGCTGTTTTTGTTCTGGAGCCTCAACTTCATGGCTTTGTCCCATGCCGTGAAGCCGGCGAGTTTCTGGATGGAATCTCAGGCACTGGCGGCATCGCTAGGGCCCGAGTGGCGCTATGACAGGTCGGAGATGAGCACGCTCTACCACAAGACCCAGGCCTACTTTCGAGGTGAGGTAGTCGAGTTTGATGGCCGCAAGCTGCCCCCGTTGTATACGCCTCGTAATGCCACGCTGATCGATCGGTTTGCCATCACAGATGATGAACAGCGTGCGCTACGCACCATCCTGAGCCAGGAGGAGGTGCGGCGGCGTGATGCACAGCGCAAGCGAGATATGCGGCGGAAGGCCGGCGCCCAGGATCGACAGGCCTATGAGGCGACCGCTCAGCACCGTCGAGAAGTTGCGCGAGCCCTAAGATCTGAAGGCATGAAACAGCGTGAGATCGCCGATCAGCTCGGTGTATCAGAAAGCGCTGTCCGGCACTATCTGAAATGAACCGCAAAGTCCGTCCGTATTTCTAGTGGCGGAGCCTCCCAGGGTTTGGGGTGGCCATTACAGGGGGCGCAGCGCCCCCTCCCCTCCTCTGTAATGCTCTCATGGCCCTGCTGCTCCAGGAGCCTACTTCCCCAGTGGCAGTTGCCCTTGCTCATCCTCGAGATCTTGGCGCTGGCTGTTCTCTAACGCCTCCATGCGGGCCGCTAGGGCTTCTCCCTGTACCTCGGCCTTGGTCCGACCCTTTTCGGCTTCCTGAGCGCGCTGCTGGGCGTCCTGGAGTTGTTTTTCCATGGCGGCCAGGCGCTCCCGGTACTCATCGCGCTGTTCGGCCAGGGCCTGGCGGTGCCCCTGGGCGTCCTGCTGTCGGGCCTGCCGCTCCTCCTGGAGCGCCTTGGCGCGTTCCTCGGCCTGCTGCTGGGCGGCTTCGGTGCGGGTCTCGGCCACCGCCAGGGCGCGTTCGGCTTCGATGCGGGCCTGGTCGGTCTGCTTGGCCTCGCGTTGTGCCGCGATGCGCGCCTCTCGCTCCTCGTCACGCTGCTCCTCCAGGGTCTGGCAGCGGTTGCGGGCCTCGGCCAGCTGCTGGCGGGCGTCGTCGCGTTGGGTCTCCAGCTCCCGCACCCGCTCGCGGAACTCGGCCAGGGCGCTGCGCGCCTCGTCGCGTTCGCCGGTGACGCGATCGCGCTCGCTCTCCAGGGCCTCCACCCGGCCACTCAGCTCCTCGACCTGCTCCTCCAGCTGCTCGCCGGTAGCGGCCAGCTCGTCGGCGGTGTGCTGAGCCTCCAGGGCGTTCTCCTCGGCCTCGGCGCGGGCCGCGGCGGCCTGACGTTCCAGCTCCTCGGCCAGGGCGGCGGTCAGTTCGTCCGGCAGGCGGGCGGCGCGGCGCTCGGCCGGCGCCTGGGTGGCTCGCCACGCCTTGAGGTGGCGGTGGATGGTGTTGGGGCTGCCGGTGCCCAGCTGCTCGCGGATGCGCTGGATGCTGGGCCTCTCGCCCTGTCCCACCAGGGCGTCGGCGACGGTGGCGACCTGCTCGTAAGTGATCCCGGTGCGTGCCATATCGTATCCCTCTTGTCTGTATCGTATATCGTATTTCATATTATATGTTATACGGTACAAAATACAATACAAAATATGGATATGCTACGAAATATCCCGGCAGCGGGGCGTGTCGCCGGTGGCCAGGCACGAAAAACCCCGCCGCAGCGGGGTTTGAGGGAGGACGTGGGGGCTATGCTGGGGGGATGACGGATCTCTGGACGTTCTTGCTCGGCGTGTCGCCGATTCTGCTGATCATGGTCGCGACGATTGTCGCAGGCGCCGCTGTGCTGATCACACGCCACCGGCACTGAGCCGCTCCGGCGGCATGGTTGAGTGTGGCCGATGACCTCCTGGAGGAACGGGGAGCCCGGTCCGTATCGCTCAGACCGGGAAGCCGTGATGGCTGCCGTCGGGGAGCTCGACATCCAGGCGGACACGGCCGCCGATGGCCTCGACATAGCGCTTGAGGGAGCTCAGGCGCAGGTCCTGGCCGGCTCTCTCCAGTCCGGCGATGGTCGGCTGTTTGACGCCCATCGCCTCGGCCATCTGCGCCTGGGTCATGTCGACCAGCTGCCGCAGCTCGGCGAGCCGCAGCTCGAGGAGCATGTCATCGGCCTTGGCCTGGGCCGCCGCCACGACCTCGGGTTTCTCGTTGGCGATTAGGTCTTCCAGCTTGCGTGCCATGGGGTCACCTCACCTCAGTGTGTCCAGGTGGGCCGCATATTCCTTGTCGGCTACCGGGATCATCTCGTCATAGAAGCGCTTGTCGTTACCGCCCTTGTCGCCGGCGCACAGCAGGATGCCGGTTCGTTGCGGGTCAAACGCGTAGAAGGCGCGAATCGGTCGCCCCTGGCTCTGGATCCGCAGCTCCTTCATGTTCGGGTACTGGGAGCCATTCACGGTATCGGCATGCGGTCGGGCGAGCATCGGGCCGCGTTCCCGCAGGAGCAGGAGTGCGGCCAGGACGTTCTCGCGGTCGGTGTCATCCAGCGCGTGGTACCAGGCCTCGAATCGCTCCGTCTGCTCGATCGACCACATGGGGGCCCTCCTGTGTGTATAGGTAATAGGCTATATAGGTTTTATCCTATTATCAAGCTGTCTCGTTCATGCGGGGCGGGAGCGTGCCAGCTTGCGTGGGCGTCCTCCTGGAGCCCCTGGGCGCGGCCCGGGGGGCTTGGGGCGTGTCCAGGGCCCGCGCAGGTGCGGCTCCCAGTCCGGCCAGTGACCCAACGCCGCGGCGAGCACGCAGGCCGTTCGCCAGTAATCGTACTGGCTGGCCTGGGCCAGGTTGGCGGCACCGGTCTTGAGCGCCCACTGCAGGTGCTTGACGCGCCACTGGTAGGGCTCGCGGATGCCCCAGCGTTCCTCAATGGCTCGGGCGATGCGCTCACCGCGTTTGATATGAGCTTTCACGCCGCCACTTTTACCGGGCTGGGCGCGGCGCAGGAGGATCTCGATACGGGTGGAGTGCGCGGTGGTCATCGACTACTCCCAACATAGCTGACCAGCACATCGATCCGACCATGGCCGAGTTCGGCGGAGATGATGACGCGTGCTTTGAGGTCATCGTCCTTGGATGCCAATCGCTCACCGGCCACCGCCGGGGCGGGGTGGCCGGTGATCTGCTCGTAACGCTGGCAGGCGTAGGCGGCGCGGGCATCGTGATAGCCCGGCAGGCCGTGCTGTTTAAGGATGTCGCGCCCCTGGGCGATCTCGCCGCCGCGGCTGATGGCCAGCTGTGCGTAGCTCTCGTCGGGTGCGATGAGGTTGCGGCTGCCCTCGGGACGGGCAGCGAGGGCACTGGCCAGAGCCTGACGCTGGGCGTCGCCGACGGGGATCCAGCGAGGGGCATCCCGGCCCCCTTTTGTGCCGTCGAGCACGTTGATTCGATAGCTCTCGGTGGCCTCGTCATAGCGAGCGGCCTCGCGTGACCATCGGTCGAGGTCCGCTTTGACGGCCTCCTCGCGGCGCACGCCGAACGCCCGGGCGAGCTCGAGAGTGGCGGCGGCGCGGGGCAGGTCGGCCTCCTGCAGTGCCGCGATAGCGCCCTGCACACGGGGTGTGTCCAGAGCGGCCGGCGCCGAGGTTCGGACGCTACTGCGCGGTCCGGCATATTGGCTGGGAGAGATCTTCACATGGCGGTCGCCGCGCAGCGCCGCGAACGTGGTGTTGACGGTGGAGAGACGATTTTGTGCCGTCGACACGGCGAGCGTACCGGCCTCGACCCGTGCCTGCACATGCTCGGCATAGGCCGTTGCCAGATCGCGGCTGTCGATTTGAGAGAGGTCGCGAACGCCCTGTTCGCGTGCCCAGTCGACGAATGGCCGCCAACGCTGCGTATGGGTGGCAACGGTGCTGTGGTGTCCCTGACCGTAATAGTCGCGGAGCGCGGCTTTGCCGGCATGCGCGAGTTGTTTGCCGTACCCGAAATTCCTGCTGCTGGCGTAGCGTCCCATCGACGGTCCTCCGCTGTGACCTGGTTGTTCTGTTGGTAGTGCCTCCCGATGTCCCCGCCCTGGTTGCCGCGAGCGGCGCAGGTAAGTGCTCAACCGATTTCGGGCTCGGTCGGGCCCTGGGAGGCCTGTCGTAACGTGACAGGGACGCCGGCAGGTAACGCCTGGCCGGGGCGGCGATAATGACTCTGCGCGATCGCGGTGAGCAGGGCTCGGCGGGGGGATCGCTGCGCCCTGGGCAGGGGCGCGTGCAGGGTCTGAAGCTCGACGTGATAACGAGCATGGGCAGCCGATGTAGCGACGGAACAGAGCGCGTGCCCGCCTGCCAGGCGGGGGGCTATCAGGCCGCGGACTGTTCCGTCGAAACATGGACGGGGAGGTTTTGGTGCAGGTTTTGGTACCCCCTGGCGGGGGCCGCGGGCGCCGCCGCCCGGCCCTGTAGCCCGCTGTGGCGGGCTTTCGGGCCGGACGGCGGCGTCGGCGCTGGGCGCCGTCTCTGTGCCGCGATGCGGCGACAGAGACGGCGAGCTGGGCAGCACGATCGTGCTAACGGTGCGGTAAATGGCGGTAGTCAGCCGTCAGCAGATGTAGTGCTCAGCTCAGCGTGGCATGCCTGGTGAGGCATAGGAGGGGACGAGCCTACGGCTCGGCGCTACGCGCAGCAGCTCGATGAGCTGCGCCCGTTGGGCAGCATAGCGTGGGTCATCTGCTCCTGATGTGCTGGTAGCTAGGAGCCGATATCGTCGGACATATGCCCAGGGCGAAGAGGTCGCGACGATGGTAAGGGAAAGCCAGAGTCTGGCGTCAGACACCGAGTTTGGGTAGCTGGTGTTCTGGTGGATCACCGCGACAGGCACGGCATCCGATCGGCCGTATGTCGAAGACACAGTGGGCGACGGATTAGGGGCACACGGAGGTGTGATACGGCAGGAAAATTGCTGATTGTTTTGAGAGGCCAGCGCTACCTCCTCGTACTGCCGCTGGGCGGCAGTAGAGATATCAGATTATCCGGTCGTTGCGGAGGTGGCAAGACCTGACGGATGTGGTCTGCATAGGGCTGGAGGCTCCCTGTGACCTTCCCCTGGTCGCAAGGAGCACCAAAATTGATGATGGCTTCTTGCTCATGATGATTTAATGATTTACTTTTTTACAGAAATCATCAATTGAGATGGAGTGGCCGATGATCCTCGGAGTGTTGAATCAAAAGGGTGGGGTTGGGAAAACGACTCTATCCGTGAATATCGCCGCAGCGCTGGCTCGTGATGGCAAGCGGGTACTGCTGATCGATGCTGACCCTCAGGGTAGTGCCTTGGACTGGGCCGCTGCGCGGGAGGGGGACCCGCTGTTCGCTGTGGTGGGATTACCGAAGCCCAGCATCCACAAGGAGCTCGCTCTGATTGGCGAGGGGTATGACCACATCGTGATTGACGGTCCTCCTCGCGTCACGGATCTTGCCCGCTCCGCAATCATGTCCAGCGACGTGGTTTTGATCCCTGTTCAACCAAGCCCCTATGACATCTGGGCGGCCGATGAGGTGGTCAAGCTGGTTCAGGAGGCATCTGTATTTAAAGAAAACCTTAAATCAGTATTTGTAATTAATCGCAAAATTGCCAATACAGCCATCGGTCGTGATGTCCGTGAGGCACTCGAGGCCTATGAGCTGCCCACGCTCGAGGCGAGCGTAGTGCAGCGCGTGGTCTTTGCCGAGGCTGCCGCAGTTGGGAAGGCCATTTATGAGCAGGATCGCGATGGTGTGGCTTCGCAGGAGATTGAGGCCCTGGTGAACGAGCTGAAGGAGCGTTTCGCATGAGTAGCAAGAAGGTGCCCCTGGGCGGTAGGCCCACTGCCAAGAAGCCGGCGCAGGATGATCCATCGGTGGATGCTTGGGTCGGTTCAAGGAAGCCAGAAGCTCCGCAGGAGAAGATGAAGCGTCTGACCATTGATATTCCCGCGGAGCTACATGCCCAGCTCAAGGCCGACTGTGCGATGCGTGGGAAGAAGATGGCTGACGAAGTGCGCGAGCTATTAATAAAGAAATACGGAAAATCGTGATTAAAGAAATGATGCTAGCCACGAAGAATCACGATCACCTAAGTTAAAGTGGCACGGGCTATCTGCCGGAGGAGATCATGGCGAGGAAGGTGATGGATGGTTCTGGGGCAGCACCAGAGGCTTCTTCAGCGGAGGTCGAGGTATGGCGAGCGGCTATCGCGATGTTCGGTGGCGACCGAGCGGCCGCGGAGACCTGGCTGAACCAGGAGGCCATGGGGCTGGGATGGTTGCGGCCTGTTGACGTGATGGAACAGGATCCTCAGCGGGTCCTCGATTTGGTCACGCGGATCGATCATGGGGTCTACACCTAAGCCTCAAGTGTTCCGCATGCGGAACACCTTCTAGCTGATTGGGCATACTGAAGTACGTGTAAAAAATCGAGCCAACACCTTTCGGTAGTTGGCTCGAGCTCCCCTTGCCATGCGAGGAACACTACTAGGGCTGGTCTTTCGTACACCCCCGCGTCTGCGGGGAACACCACTAGGGCTGGTCTTTCGTACACCCCCGCGTCTGCGGGGAACACCACTAGGGTTGGTTTCCCGTACACCCTCGTGCTTGCGGGGAACACCGCACACCCCCGCCATGCGGGGAACACCGAGTGTAGGCCTGACGAGTGATCCAGTTGGCAAGGTGTCCTTTTAATTTATATCTGGAAGGTGAGGTTTGTAAAGGGAAGTGCAGGACGCTCTGTCACGACGGAACAAAGAGATAGGTTGGGTACGATGTAGTGACGTGACAGAGGGGATGAAAAATGACTCTGCAAAGATGCATACCCACTCGCTGATGTTTTCAATATAAATGAGTCCATTGATAGATTCTGGCTATGCCTCGTTGTTTTTCAATATTAATGGGGCTTGCACGAAGTTTAACTTTTAGCAGGACATCCTCCCGCTGCGCGGGACGATTATCTTCGTGGGTGATAAATACCGTCCAGAACCCACCTTCCCCCCATAGTTTAACCCATGATCCCTGGTGGTTGATTTCCATCACTGAGGTGATGACATAGCTGCCATGGTGGTAACGAGGCGACGTGTCAGACATAGGAGATACCTCATATCGGTGTGTTTACGCTGATGCTCAGATCTCGGAGAGGCGGTGTTGAAGGCGCGAACAGAGCTGCTCTAGTAGATCTCCGTCAGGTTCTATGTCGATGTCCTCGAGCTCACGTTTTACCCACTCGATGAGCGAGGTGAGGTTGGAGCGCTGAACGGGCTGCTGGAGGAGGGGTGCAAGCACCAGGTTGGGGTTGTGGACCTCGAGACGAAGTTTCGCGGCAACGCTGAGCGCGAGGCGTCTCAGCGTATGCTGTTCCTCACGTTCCTCGAGCAGGTGATGGATGTTGGGCGAGGTAGTGATGCTCGGCATGATGCGCTCCTGGATGCTGTTGGTGAATATCAATGGACTTCTTTTGAAGCTCATATTCGACAAATTACACCAAGAAGCAAGCTTTGCAAGCCCGGCTTGTCGGTTTTGTGTATCATGCGATGCATGAGATAATGGGGGATGATGCGTGATACGCTTCAAGATAAAAGAGTTGATTGCCAAGAAAGAGTTCGCCGAGGATCGGCGCATCACGATCGGGGAGGTGGCCAGCGCCGCCGGCATCCACCGGATGACGCTGTCCAAGATGATCAATCAGCGGGGCTACAACACCAGCACCGAGAACCTGAGCCGGCTGTGCTCATATTTCGGCTGCCGGGTGGAGGAGCTGGTGGAATATGTGCCCGAGAAGGCGCCGGAGGCGGCTGACCAGGGCGCGTGAGCCTTTGTCCTGGCTCGGAATGCGGCACGAAGAATCACGATCATGCTGGAGGCCACCGTGACGGAGAAAGGGCTGGAGGGCAGCGGGAAGGCGCTGGGTGCGTTTCCCTCAGAGATTGAGGTGTGGCGGGCTGCCATCGCGATGTTCGGTGGTGACCGTGCGGCCGCGGAGGCCTGGCTGCACCAGGAAGCCATCGGGCTGGGGTGGCAGCGGCCCGTTGACGTGATGGAACAGGAGGCCCAGCGGGTGCTCGATCTGATCACGCGGATCGACCACGGGGTCTACACCTGACGCGGTATCGCCTAGCTGGGCCCAGGCAAGAGAGGCGCCATAATCTTGATTTTGCCGGCCCTCACGGGAGGCAGGGCTCCCAGAGGGCGGTGGTCAGCATGTGCAACGGGTTGGAAGAGAACGGAGAGACACCGTGAACAACATCATGGTCATCGACGGTTATCGCGCTGTCATCCAGTACGACCCGGATCTTGAG
>NZ_JBMHFZ010000037.1:0-19179 GCF_049166755.1 Halomonas terrestris
GCTGAGCGAAGCGCAGCAGGAAACGATGCTCGCTGCCGTCAAGTATGCAAGCGACGTCAACCGTGCCCTGACACCGGTTCGCGATGCAGAGGCATTCGAGTTTCTGAAGGAGCAGGGCATGGAGGTGAATCATGTTGATACCTCGGTGTTCCGGGAAGCCGCCATTCCTGTCCAGGATGAACTTGCCGCCGAATACAATGCCACCGACCTCCTTCAGATCATTCGTGATGAACTCTGAAGTGACCAAGTAGGGTGACGGCAATGGCCCAGGCATTCCATATCGTTGCCTGGGCCATTCTCTTCGCCTTTTCAGTAGCTCGAGAGTTGTTGTCACGAAACACTTAGCGGCAGGTTTCTCATGAATGACTTATTAAGGGCCATGGATAAAGTGGTCGAGAGCGCTGTTGCTGCCATTTTTGCGGCAATGGTCATAGTCGGGGCTGCACAGATATTCTACCGATATGTGCTGGGAGGCTCCCTCGGCTGGAGTCATGAGTTTCAGAGATTTGCACATATCTGGCTGGTGTTTATCGTGATTCCCATTGCGTACAATTATGGTGCGCATATCGGCATGAATATAATCAGCAATAGATTCCCTCCGAAAATGCACTATGGTTTCGAGTTGGTGATTCACTCTGTCTGGTTCCTGTTTGGCCTCGGGGTCTGTGTCTACACGCTTGACCTCATGGAGGTCGCACAGCGACAAACAAGCTCCAGCCTCCGAATCCCCATGCATTATGTCTACTCGGTCTTCCTCTTCAGCGGTGGCTATACCATGCTCGTGGCAGTAAGGAAGGTGGTCAAGCGGCTGAGAACGCCTGTTGATCAGCGCATCGTTGAAGCTGGGTCTCTGGAGTAACCTCATGCTCATTATTCTTCTTGGTTTGCTGTTGCTCCTGATTCTGATAGGTTTTCCCGTCCTGCTGGCCATAGGCGTCATAGGATTTGGCGGAATTATCTATATTCCGGCCTTGAACCCCGCGCTGTTCCCCCAGCGCATGTTCGGCATGCTGGATTCCTTCAGCCTCCTGGCACTTCCGTACTTCATTCTTGCAGGGGAGTTGATGCTGCGAGGAGGAATGAGCCAGAAGCTGGTCGAGTTTTCGGATGCCCTTGTCGGGCATGTGCGCGGCGGCCTGGCTCATGCCAACGTGGTGTCGAGCATGGCCTTTTCCGGTGTCTCCGGCTCCTCGACGGCCGATACCTCAGCCATCGGTTCCATTCTCATCCCCACCATGAAGGACAGGGGCTATAAACCAGGCTTCGCCGCTGCCATAACTGCAGCATCAGGAACCATTGGCCCGATCATACCGCCAAGCATGACCATGATCATCTACGGTTCCATGGCAGGAGTGTCGATCGGAAGCCTGTTCCTCTCCGGCATTCTTCCGGGGCTGGCCATTGCCTTCGGATTGATGGCCGTTACCCATGTGATGTCGTACTTGAGGAACTTTCCCGAGCTGCGTGTCGTGTCGGGAAAGTTCGATATAAGGAACGTCATTCGGGCAACACGCAATGTCTGGACAGCCCTGGTGGCTCCGGTCATCATACTTGGCGGCATCCTGGGTGGAGTGTTTACCGCCACCGAGGCCGGTATCGTGGCCACCGTCTACGCGCTCTTCATCAGCATGTTCGTTTATCGGATGGTTCGAGTTCGCGACCTTCCCTATATCCTGTTCAAGGCCGGCCTGACAACAGGGATGGTGGTGGGAATCATTGCTGCTGCCGGTTCAATTGGCTATCTGCTCTCATATCTCGACTTCAATCAAATCGTGGGGCAGTTCGTGATTGACGCGGCGCCATCGCCACTGGCGGCGGCACTGATATTCCTCGGGATAATGATCGGCCTGACGATGTTCGTAGAGTCGCTGGCCGTTCTCGTCATCATGGTCCCTATTGCCGTTTTCATAGGGAATTCCTATGCATTCGATCCGATTCACTTCGGCTTGATGGTCGTCATGGCCACCCAGATTGGCGCAACGACACCACCTGTCGCCGTGCTGCTTTTCGTGGCAACGAGCATCGCCAAGACTTCCTATGATCAGACCATAAAGTATTGCTGGCCGTTTGTGCTTGTGTTGATACTGGTGCTTCTTGTCGTTCTGCTGGTTCCAGGGATTGCGACCTGGATACCCCATGCCGTGATGCGATGATCCCCGACACAATGTTTCGAGGTTGTCGCTTCGCAAGAAAGGAAATAATGATGCCTGAGTTACCGACGAACTCCTTCAAGAGAAACCTGTCTCTCGACGGGTTTCAGCTCGGCCTGTGGAGCAGCATGGCAAGCCCCGTTGCGGCCGAGATACTCGCTTACGCCGATGCTGACTGGATGCTCCTTGACTGCGAGCATGCACCCAATGAGCTCAAGGATATCGTGCACTTGCTGAGAGCCGTGACCGGCGGTAAGGCCAGTCCGGTGGTACGTCCTCCCTGGAATGATTCAATCTGGATGAAGCGTCTACTGGATGTCGGCGTCCAGAGCTTTCTCGTTCCCTTCGTGGAAACTGCCGAGGAGTGTGAGGCGGCCGTCAAGGCGGTGCGCTATCCACCGCACGGGGTCCGGGGGGTATCGGTAGCCCATCGAGCCAACCAGTACGGTCGTATTCAGGATTACTTGGCCAGGTCTCATGACGAGATCTGTGTCATCGTTCAGATCGAGAGCCAGGAGGCGGTAGATAACCTGGATGCAATCCTTGGCGTGGCGGGGTTGGATGGGGTCTTCGTCGGTCCCTCTGACCTGGCGGCCAATCTCGGCCACCTGGGGAATCCTCAGCACCCTGATGTACAGCAGGCGATCGCCGATATCTGCAGTCGTGCCCGTGACAAGGGGGTCCCGGCTGGCATCCTCGCAGGCAATGCCGATACCGCGCTCGGGTATCGGGAGATGGGGTTCTCCTTCATTGCGGCCGGTGCCGATATCGGGCTGCTGCGACAAGGCGTCGATACGCTCTGTGATACCGTCAGGTCCGGGGTGAAGTCATGAAGCGGCCGACCGGTCCGGAAGGGAGCGCCCCCTGTGACTGCCACGCGCATATATTCGGTCCGGCCAGTCGGTATCCACTGGATGCAGGCGCCGACTATCGTCCAGCCGAAGCGAGCGTCGACGACTACCGTTCGATGCTGGATCGACTTGGCCTGGCGCACTGCGTCCTGGTGCAGCCGAGCATCTACGGCACCGATAATCGCTGCCTGATCGATGCCTTGAGAACATTGGGCGACAGGGCCAGGGGGGTCGCCGTGATCGCACCTGACATAGCTGAGCAGGAGCTGCTTGAACTGCACATGGCGGGTGTCCGCGGTATTCGACTGAATACGGCAGCGAATAATGGCACGGACCTGGATGCACTGGAACCTTTGACGGAGCGGATTCGTCCACTCGGATGGCATATCCAGGTCCTGCTGACCGACGATACATTGGTCCAATCCAGCCGCCGTCTGGAAAGGCTTGGCTGTGATGTGGTGGTGGATCATTTTGCCCTTCTGGATCCGCGCTCCTTTCAAGCGAGCACGGGTTTCAGGAAGCTGCTGGACTTGCTCAGTGGCGGCCATGCCTGGGTCAAGCTGTCAGCTCCCTACTTGCAGGGGGCGACCACGATCGGCGACTTCCGAGCCTTCTCAGGCCTTGCTCAGGCGCTGTCCTCGGCAAGGCCGGATCGCCTCCTCTGGGCAACTGACTGGCCGCACCCGGCATTCAGGGGTGAGCATCTCGATGACCGCGAGCTGCTTGATCTTCTGGTCGAATGGATTCCTGATCCGTCAACTCGGCGGCTTATTCTCGAAGATAACCCCCAGGCGCTATACAAATTCATTCAAACCTGAGGAGCCCCGAAGTCAAGCCGGGAGACTACTATGACACGGATCTTGCTGACCCATACACCCTCTGCCAGAAACAACTGGTACGGTGAGAAAGCACTGAAGGGACTGGCTGGGCTAGGTGAGCTTTCCTTGAAAGAGCATGAAGGCGCCTGGACCTGTGATGATCTGCTCAGCGCGGCGAAGTCGTGCGACATCATTGTTGCCGATCGGGCGACTCCCATTCCTGCACCCGTATTCGAACGTGCCGATAAGCTGTTGGCGGTAGTGCGCTGTGCCATGGATGTTCGAAATATCGATATCGCTGCCGCGTCCAGCAGTGGTGTGGTCGTGACCCGGGCTGGACCGGGGTTTTCCTTGTCGGTCAGTGAGTGGATCATTGGGCAGATGGTGAATCTGGCTCGCCATATTCCCGATTACATACTGGCCTATCGAGATGGTCGTGTTCCTGAGCCCGTCATGGGCCAACAGTTGTCCGGGAAGACAGCCGGCATTATCGGCTTTGGCCATATTGGAAAGACCCTGGCGCCCGTCCTCGAATCCATGGGCTTGAGGGTTCTGGTTAACGATCCATATGTCAGCGTCGAGATGGGTTCGGTAGAGCAGGTTGATTTCGATGATCTGTTGCAGCAATCCGATTTCGTCATCTGTCTTGCGGTGTCCAACAAGGAAACGGCTGGCCTCATGGATGCCTCGGCCTTTGAACGCATGAGGAACAGCGCTTACTTCATCAATCCTTCTCGAGGCGAGCTGGTCGATGAGGAGGCGCTCGAGCATGCATTGCAGTCTGGTCTGCTGGCCGGTGCTGCACTGGATGTCGGAAAGGATCATGACAACTATCCCCCACTCGCCCTTGCGCAGCGATCCGATGTCATTGCAACACCCCATATCGGAGGCATGTCACCTGAAGCCGTCGACTATCAAGCATTGCAAACGGTAGAGCAAGTTCGATCCATACTCGATGGAGTTGTTCCTGATGGTGCGCTGAATCCCGATGCTGCATCGAGAATGGCCAGCCTGGGTATCAAGACAAGATAACGTGATCAAGATCGACAGGAAACGGATATGACTAGAAAAGATGCGCAAAGCCTGCGTTCTTCACGCTGGTTCTCACCTGATACCCTTCGTGGTTTTGGCCATCGTTCTCGCATGATGCAGATGGGCTATGGGCCGGATGACTGGGAGGGGAAGCCGGTTATCGCCATTATCAATACCTGGTCTGATATCAATCCCTGCCATGCACATTTCAGGCATCGTGTAGAGGATATAAAGCGAGGAGTGCTACAGGCGGGGGGGCTTCCCATCGAGCTTCCCGCGCTTTCCCTTTCGGAGAATTTCGTCAAGCCGACGACCATGCTGTATCGCAACCTGCTTGCGATGGAAGCCGAGGAGCTCATCAGGTCTCATCCGGTGGATGGTGCCATCCTGATGGGGGGATGTGACAAGACAACACCGGGACTCGTCCTGGGAGCCATCTCGGCGGGGCTGCCCTTCCTGTTCGTTCCTGCGGGCCCCATGTTACGCGGAAACTTCAAGGGGAAGGTGCTTGGGTCGGGGGCCGATGGCTGGAAGTACTGGGATGAGCGGCGTGCCGGGACCATCACCCAGGAGGAGTGGCTGGGCGTCGAAGCTGGCATCGCGCGCTCCTACGGGCACTGCATGACCATGGGAACCGCCTCCACCATGACCGCCATTGCCGAGGCCCTGGGCTTGACGCTGTCTGGCGCCTCCTCGATACCCGCGGCCGATGCCAACCATATCCGCATGTGCTGCGATGCGGGCCGCCGCATCGTGGACATGGTCTGGGAGGATCTCACGCCCGACAGGATTCTGACGGACCTGTCGATAGCCAATGCGAAGGTGGTGGCCATGGCCATGGGGTGTTCGACCAACGCCGTTATCCACCTGATTGCCATGGCGCGACGTGCCGGCGTGTCATTGACGCTCGATGACCTGGATGCCGCTAGCCGCTCCGTCCCGGTACTGGCGAACGTGAGACCTGTCGGGGATCAGTACCTCATGGAGGACTTTTACTATGCGGGCGGGTTGCGGGCACTGATGGCTCAGCTCAGGGAGCACCTGGAGCTCTCGGTCATGACAGTCACCGGAAAGACGTTAGGTGAGAACCTGGCGGATGCCGAGGTCTACAACAGCGAAGTGATTCGTCCGATGTCCAATCCGGTTTACCACGAGGGGTCCCTGGCCGTGCTGAAGGGCAACCTGTCGCCCGATGGTGCGGTCATCAAGCCGGCAGCATGTGACCCCAGGTTCCACAAGCATACCGGCCCGGCGCTGGTGTTCGATAGCTATCCGGAAATGAAGGCCGCCGTCGAAGACGAGGAACTGGATATCACTCCCGACCATGTTCTGGTGTTGCGCAACACGGGTCCCCAGGGCGGGCCCGGCATGCCGGAGTGGGGAATGCTGCCGATACCCAAGGCGCTTCTCAAGCAAGGCCATCGTGACATGCTCAGAATCTCCGACGCCCGGATGTCCGGCACCTCCTATGGCGCTTGTGTCTTGCACGTCGCGCCTGAAGCCCATGTGGGCGGCCCCCTGGCCCTGCTCGAGACGGGGGATCTGATCACCCTGGACCTGGCGAATCGGCGTCTCGACATGCAGGTTGATGATGATGTACTGGCGGCGCGGAGAAAGGCCTGGCGGCCACCGGCCGAGAAATTCGGCCGTGGCTATGGATGGATGTATTCACGCCATATCTCGCAAGCCGACGAAGGCTGTGACTTCGACTTTCTCACCACAGACTTCGGGCCGCCGGTGGACGAGCCCGATATCTATTGACGGAGGTGCGGGTCCCTGCGGCAAATGATGCCTGCCGTGAGGGTTCGAACCGGCGACTCTCCATGGCAGGGCGCTGAGGACCGACGGTGGCCGGAGCCCCCCGGCCCGCCGTGGGGTCAGGGGTTGCCCAGCAGCGCCCCGGCGATGCGGAAACCGGCGATCCAGGTGCCCGCGGCGGAGCCGATGGTGGCGGTGAGGAACACCAGCAGGGTGCGCGACACCCGGTTGCGCCACCAGCCCTTCAGTTCGGTGACGTCGTGGCGCAGGGTGGAGAAGTCGCGCACCTTGGGCTTGCGCATGAACAGCTCCACCCCCGCGGCGACGAAGCCGGCCCCGATGGTGGGGTTGAGCGAGGTGAGCGGGGCGGCGACCACGGTGGCCGCCACCGTCACCGGGTGGGCCAGGGCTGCCAGGGTGGCCAGCCCCGAGAGCACGCCGTTGATCAGGAACCACTCGCCGACCAGCTGCCAGCCCAGGTCGGTGTTGCGCGAGAAGCCGATGGCGAAGCCGGTCAGCACCAGGACGGTGATCAGCCAGGGCAGCGCCCGCCAGAGACGCGAGGGCGGCGGGGTGACCTCGAGCGCCTTTCGCTCCGGGGTGGGCGCCGCCGTGTGCGGCGCTTCCAGCTGTTCGGCCATGCCCTTCATATGACCGGCACCGATGACCACCAGCACGTTGCGGTAGCGCCCGGGGGGGGCGTCCTCCGCCAGGCGCAGTACCATGTAGCGATCCCGCTCGGTGATCAGCGGGACGTAGAGCGTCTCGGACTCGGCGGCGAACTCGCTGAAGGTGGACTCCAGCACGTCCCCCTCCTTCAGGCGCTCGATCTCCTCGGCCGAGACGTCCTGGCGCGACAGCACGCTGCCGAGCAGCCCCGAGAACAGCGAGAAGCGCTGCCACCAGGGCACGTTGTGGTAGATGCGCTTGAGGGTGATGCCCACGTCGCGGTCGATCAGCAGCAGCGGCAGCCCCGCGCGACGGGTTTCCTCCAGGGCGGCACGCATCTCGGCACCCGGTTCGATCCCCGACTGTTCGGCGACCCGCTGCTGGAAGGCGCCCAGTGCCAGGCTGGCGGCCACCATGCCGGCCTTGCCCTGGCGGAAGATCTCGAACAGGTCCTGGCCGGCCAGGGCATCGGGGTTGTCGAGGCTCTGGTGGCGGGAGTCGCACAGCTCGATGGCCACGGCGTCGAACTCGCCGGAGCGAATCAGCTCGCGCACGTCCGCGGCGCTCTCTGCGGAGACATGGGCGGTGCCCAGCAGGGTATAGCGGGTATCGCCCACCTCGATGACCCGGCGAGGGCCACTGATGGCGTCATCCCGGCGGGGGGCGATCGCGGAATCCTGGGAGTCGGTCATGGACGCTCGGTGTGAGGGGGTGAAATGCTGATTATCCACGAAGGGCCCCGTTGCGCCAAACCCGGCAACTCAGCGCCGCCAGAAGGCCGGGGTGAAGAGTACCAGCACGGTGAAGATCTCCAGGCGACCGAGCAGCATGGCCACCAGCAGTATCCACTTGGCCAGAGCGGGCAGGTCGCCATAGTTGGCCGAGGCCTCGCCGAGTGCCGGGCCCAGGTTGTTGAGCGCCGAGGCCACGGTGGACCAGGCGGTGACCTGGTCGACACCGGTGGCCATCACCCCCACCAGCATCAGGAAGAACAGCATCACGTAGACCGCGAAGAAGCCCCATACGGCCTGGGCGATGCCGTCGGGGACGCTGACCTTGCCCACCTTCACCGCGATCACCGCACTGGGGTGGATCAGGCGCATGACCTCGCGCATCCCCTGCTTGAGGATCAGGATGATGCGGATCACCTTCATGCCGCCGCCGGTGGAGCCGGAACACCCCCCGACGAAGGCGGTCACGAAGAGCAGGAAGGGCAGGGCACCCGGCCAGGCCGAGAAGTCGGCCACGCCGAAGCCGGCCGTGGTGGCCACCGAGACCACCTGGAAGATGCCGTGACGCAGGCCTCGCTCGGTCCCGTAGGTCTCGGTGAGCCACAACGAGACCACGGTGATCACCGCCAGGCCCAGCAGGAAGAGCATCAGGAAGCGGGCCTCGGGATCCAGGAAGTAGTGGGTCAGCCGCTTGTCCCGCCAGGCAGCGAAGTGCAGGCTGAAGCTCATCGCCGAGACCAGCAGGAAGAAGGCACAGATCATCTCGATCAGGGCGCTGTCGAAGTGGCCGATGCTGGCGTCGTAGGTGGAGAAGCCGCCGATGGCCACGGTGGAGAAGCTGTGGCCCAGGGCATCGAACCAGTTCATGCCGGCGGCCATGTAGGCCAGCATGCAGGTGACGGTGAGGGTGGCGTAGATGTACCACAGCGCCTTGGCGGTCTCGGTGATGCGTGGGGTCAGCTTGGAGTCCTTGAGCGGCCCCGGGATCTCGGTACGGTAGAGGGCCATGCCGCCGACGCCGAGTGTCGGCAGGATCGCCACCGCCAGCACCACGATGCCCATGCCGCCCAGCCATTGCAGCTGCTGGCGGTAGTAGAGGAGTGACTCCGGCAGGAAGTCGATGCCGGTGATCACCGTGGCGCCGGTGGTGGTCAACCCGGAGAATGACTCGAAGACCGCGTCGGTGATCGACAGCGCCGAGGCATCGGCCAGCATCAGCGGCAGCGAGCCGAACAGCCCCAGCACGCTCCAGAACAGTGCCGCGATCAGGAAGCCGTCGCGGGTGCGCAGCTCCTTGCGCGACCCGCGGTTGGGCAGGTACATGGCCGCCCCGGTGAGCACCGTGATGGCGATGGCGATGACGTAGGCTTCCCAGAGACCGTCGGCGAACAGCAGCGAGATCAGGATCGGCGGCATCATGGTCAGGCTGAACAGCATCAGCAGCAGGCCGAGGATGCGCAGGATCATGCGCAGGCTCATCGGGCGGCTCTCCTTGGGTCGCTGGAAGTGATCGGGGATGCCATCAGAAGAAGGTCAGGCCGACCTGGAAGAGCCGCTCCACGTCGCGCAGCCGGCGCTTGTCGATCACGAACAGGATCACGTGGTCGCCGGACTCCACCACCACGTCGTCGTGGGCGATCAGCACCTCCTTGCCGCGCACGATGGCGCCGATGGTGGTGCCCCGCGGCAGGTCGATGTCGCCGATGGCGCGGCCCACCACCTTCGACGACTGGGTGTCGCCGTGGGCGATCGCCTCGATGGCCTCCGCCGCGCCGCGGCGCAGGGAGTGCACGTTGACGATGTCGCCGCGCCGCACGTGGGTCAGCAGGCTGCCGATGGTGGCCTGCTGGGGCGAGATGGCGATGTCGATCTCGCCGCCCTGGACGAGGTCGACGTAGGCGGCGTTGTTGATCAGCGTCAGCACCTTCTTGGCGCCCATGCGCTTGGCCAGCATCGACGACATGATGTTGACCTCGTCGTCGTTGGTCAGCGCACAGAAGATGTCGCAGTCCTCGATGTTCTCCTCCTCCAGCAGCCGCTTGCTGGTGGCGCTGCCGTGCAGCACCACGGTGCGGTCCAGGCGTTCGGAGAGCAGGGTGCAGCGCTCGAGGTTGTGCTCGATGATCTTGACCTGGTGGCTGTGCTCGAGGTGCTCGGCGAGGCGCTCGCCGATGTTGCCGCCGCCGGCGATCACCACCCGGCGGAAGTCGCGGTCGAGGCGGCGCAGCTCGCTCATCACCGCACGGATGTCGCGGCGGGCGGCGATGAAGAACACCTCGTCGTCGGCCTCGATCACGGTATCGCCGCGCGGGATGATCGGCCGGTTGCGGCGGTAGATGGCCGCCACCCGGGTGTCCACGCTGGGCATGTGGCGGCGCAGGAAGGCCAGGTCCTGGCCCACCAGCGGCCCGCCGTAGACCGCCTTCACCGCCACCAGCTGCACCAGGCCGCCGGCGAACTCCAGCACCTGCAGGGCGCCGGGGTGCTCGATCAGCCGGCGGATGTGGTCGGTGACCACCTGCTCGGGGCTGATCAGCACGTCGATGGGCACCGCCTCATGGGCGAACAGGCCCTTGCGGGTGAGATAGGCGGTGGCGCGGACCCGGGCGATCTTGGTGGGGGTGCGGAACAGGGTGTGGGCGACCTGGCAGGCGATCATGTTGACCTCGTCCTGGCTGGTCACCGCGATCAGCATGTCGGCGTCCTCGCAGCCCGCCTGGCGCAGCACCACGGGGTAGGAGCCGGGCCCCACCACGGTACGGATGTCGAGCCGGGTGTGCAGCTCGCGCAGCCGGTCGCCGTCGGTGTCCACCACCGTGATGTCGTTCTCCTCGCGGGCCAGGTGTTCGGCCAGGGTGCCGCCGACCTGGCCGGCGCCGAGAATGATGATCTTCATTGCTAGTCGTTATTCCACACGGGGTAGCGCGGCGTCCCTTGTGCGCCGCAACGGGGACTCAGCATAAACCAGCCGACACCGGGGGAACAGGCCCGGCCATCGACGGTGTCAGTCGAGGGTGAAGCCG
The DNA here is from genome assembly GCF_049166755.1 of Halomonas terrestris. NCBI lineage: Bacteria > Pseudomonadati > Pseudomonadota > Gammaproteobacteria > Oceanospirillales > Halomonadaceae > Halomonas > Halomonas terrestris. Next base: position 11,033 of record NZ_JBMHFZ010000037.1, read on the forward strand.
ATCTTGAGCGTCACCTGCCAGTGGGCGACACGGCCGTGCTCGATATGCCCCCGGGTGTCGGTGACCTCGAACCAGCGCATGCCGTGCAGGCTCTCCGAGGCCTTGGTGATGGCACTGTTGATGGCCTCCTCGATACCCTGTTCGGAGGAACCGGTGAGTTCGATGTGCTTGTAGGTATGGTGGCTCATGGCTAGTCCTCTCGCTCGGTTAGCGGGAAGGCGGGTTCACCCCGCCTGCTTCACCAGTCTGGCATAGAAGAAGCCGTCGTGGCTGTCCGCTGCCGGCAGCAGCTGACGCCCGGCACCGGCACGGCGGCCCCAGGCCACCTCGTGGGGCGTGGTGGACCCGGCGTCGGGGGTGCGGCCCAGGAAGGCCTCGATCTGTTCGGCGTTCTCCTCGGGGAACACCGAGCAGGTGGCGTAGAGCAGGGTGCCACCGGGGCGCAGCAGGGACCAGAGGTTGTCGAGCAAGCGTGCCTGGAGTTCGGCCAGCCTGGGAATGTCCGACGGGCGGCGCAGCCGCTTGATGTCCGGGTGGCGGCGGATCACGCCGCTGCCGGAACAGGGGGCGTCGAGCAGGATGGTGTCGAAGGGGGTGCCGTCCCACCAGTCGCTTTGCGTGGCATCGCCGTGGGACAGTCGGGCGGAGAGTCCGAGCCGTGCCAGGGCGTCCTCGACCCTCGCCAGGCGCACGGCATCGTTGTCCACGGCATGCAGGTCGATGTCGAACAGCTCCAGCAGGTGGGCCGTCTTGCCGCCGGGGGCGCAGCAGGCATCCAGCACCCGAGCGCCGGGGCGGGGCGCCAGCACCGGGCCGAGCAGCACCGCGGCGAGCTGGGCGGCCTCGTCCTGGACACTGACATGCCCCTCCTCGAAGCCGGGCAGGGCACGGACGTCGCAGGGCGTGTCGAGGGTCACCCCGTCGGGGGCGTGGAGGCAGAGCCGGGCATCGAGGCCGGCATCGGTCAGCCGGGAGAGGTAGGCCTCGCGGTCACCGTGGCGGCGGTTGACCCGCAGCGTCATGGGGCCGGGGACGTTGTTGGCCGCGCAGATGGCGCGCCAGTCGTCGGGCCAGGCCTGACGGAGGGCCTTGAGCAGCCATTTCGGGTGCAGCAGCGCCACCGCCGGGTCGCGGTCCACCTCGGCCTGGAGCTCGGCGGACTCCCGCTGCATGCGGCGCAGGCAGCCGTTGATCACCCGGGTGGCCCACTCCTTGCCGAGCAGGCGGGAGGCGCCGGCGGTCTCGCCCACCGCGGCATGCGCGGGTATCCGCAGGTAGAGCAGCTGGTGGATGCCGATCAGCAGCAGCGCCTGCACATCGGCGTCACGGGCCTTGAAGGGCTTCACCAGCAGCCTGGCGGCCAGCGCCTCGAGTCGCGGCAGGGTGCGGCAGGTGCCGTAGCAGAGCGCCTTGAACAGGGCGCGGTCGCGGGCCACCACCTGGTGGTCGTCGAGGTCCGCGAGCGAGCCCTTGGCGGTGATCACGGGGACCAGGGCACGGGCCGCGGCAGCGCGCAGCGCCAGGCCGCCGTCGTTCTGCAGGCCCCGCCGACGCTCATCTCGGGATTCGGTGCTCATGCCGGCGTCTCCTCGTCGAAGCGGCCCAGGTGCAGGCCGGTGCGGAAGCGCTCCGCCCTGGCCTTGAGCAGTTCGCGCACGGCCAGTGGCTTGCCTCCCGGCAGCTGGGCGCGGGTCACCCGCAGGACCTGGTCGCCGTTTGGGCCGCAGGCGATGCGCAGCGCCTCGCCGTCATGGCCCAGCAGGGTGCCGGCCATCGCCGGGGACTCGCCCTGCTCCGGTTCGACCGCCTCGGCCATCAGCAGGCGCAGGCGCTCGTCGCCCAGGGCGCACCAGGCCACCGGCCAGGGGTTGAAGGCACGCACCCGGGCGGCCAGCTCGGTGGCGGGCCGGCGGAAGTCGAGCTCGGCCTCGGCCTTGGTGAGCTTGGCGGCATAGGTGGCACCGCTTTCCGGCTGGGGCGTGGCCGCCAGTTCGCCGTCGGCGAGGGCATCCAGCGCCTCGACGATGGCCCTGCCGCCGAGGGCCGCCAGGGTGTCGTGGAGCTCGCCGCCGGTGGTGGTGGCGCTGATCGGCGTGCGCCGCACCAGCAGCATGTCGCCGGTGTCCAGTCCCTCGTCCATCTGCATGATGGTCACGCCGCTCTCGGTGTCGCCCGCCTCGATGGCCCGCTGGATGGGGGCGGCGCCACGCCAGCGCGGCAGCAGCGAGGCGTGGACGTTGAGGCAGCCGAGCCTCGGGATGTCGAGTACCGCTCGGGGCAGGATCAGTCCGTAGGCGACCACGACCATGATGTCGGCCTGGAGTTCGGTCAGCCCGGCCTGGACCTCGGGCGCCTTCAGGGTCGTCGGCTGGTGGACCGGCAGGTCATGCTCGAGGGCCAGGCGCTTGACCGGGCTCGGGGAGAGCTTGCGACCGCGACCGGCCGGCCGGTCGGGCTGGGTGTAGACGGCGATGACCTGATGGCGGCTCTGCAGCAGCGCTGCCAGGCTCTCGGCAGCGAAATCGGGCGTGCCGGCGAAGATGACGCGCAGGGGTCGGGACATGATCTAGGGGCCTTGCCAGTGGGCGATGCTTCCCATGATAACGGAGCCGGGCGGAAACGACGAAGGCCGACGCACATGGCGTCGGCCTTCGATGCTGGCGGGCCCCCGGATCAGGCGGGCTGCATCAGCTTGTGGCGCTTCTGCATCTTCTTCATCACCCGATCGCGCTTGAGCGGCGAGAGGTAGTCGACGAACAGCACGCCCTCGAGGTGGTCATGCTCGTGCTGGATGCAGTGGGCGAGCAGGCCCTCGGCCTCGAGCTCGTAGGGGTTGCCGTCGCGGTCCAGCGCCTTGAGGTGTACCTTCAGGGCACGCGGCACCTCGGCATAGTACTCGGGGATCGACAGGCAACCCTCCTGCATCGGGTCGCGTTCGTCGCCGATGGGCGTGTACTCGGGGTTGATCAGTACCAGCGGGCTTGTCTGGTTGTCGCTGACGTCCATGACGATCACCCGGCGGTGGACGTCCACCTGGGTAGCGGCGAGCCCGATGCCGCGGGCGTCGTACATGGTCTCGAGCATGTCGTCGACCAGCTGGCGCACCTCGTCGTCGACCGCCTCGACCGGCGCTGCCCTGGTGCGCAGGCGCTCGTCGGGAAATTCGAGGATGGGTAATTTGGCCATGGCGTTGGAATCACCGTTATGCTGTCATTCAGGGGATGACACTATTCTAGAAGTGGGCAAGCGGTGGCGAAACCGCGCGCCGTGCATCATATCGATAAATTGAGACTATATCATGCCGCCGTCGTTCCATGGTGGCAGGCGTGAAGCGAGCAACGCGAGGGGCAGCAGGGATGAGACAGACGACGAGGGGTGGCATGCGCCGCTGGCTGGGCAGCCTGGGGCAGGCAGTGGCTCTGGGCCTGGCGATGGCGATGGTGCCGGGCGTGGGAGCCGCGCAGGCTCAGGGGCTGAGCTGGGACGAGAGCCTGCAGCGGGATGCCCCGGATCGCTACACCGTGGTGCGGGGCGATACCCTCTGGGACATCTCCGGTCGCTTCCTGCGTCATCCCTGGCAATGGCCCGAGGTGTGGCAGGTCAATCCGCAGATCCGCAACCCGCACCTGATCTATCCCGGCGACGTCGTCTATCTCTATGACTGCAACGGTCGCCCCTGCCTCGGCCTGGAGCGGGGCCAGGGGGAGGTGCGCCTGTCACCCGAGGTGCGTACCACGCCACATCGCGAGGCGATCGAGCCGATTCCCCTCCAGGCGATCCAGCACTTCCTGCGCGAGCACCGTGTCATCGACGATCCGGAAGACCTCGACGAGCTGGCCTATGTGGTGGCCGGAGACGACCGTCGGCTGGTCAGTGGTGCCGGAGACCGTCTCTATGCCCGCGGCAGTGTGGAGGGGCGTGGCCGGGTCGGCATCTACCGCGTCGGCGAGCGTTACCTGGATTCGGCTTCCGGGGAGCTGCTCGGCCTCGAGCTCGAGAGCGTGGGCCAGGCTCGGCGTATGCGCAGCGAGGATGACATCGTGGTGCTGGAAGTCACCACTTCCAGCCAGGAGGTGCGCAATGAGGACATCGTGCTGCCACTGGAGAGCCGCGAGCTGATCACCCAGTTCTATCCACGCCCCCCCGAGCGCGAGGTCGATGGCCGCATCCTGGCGGTGCCCGGCGGTGTGCGCTTCATCGGCCGGCTGCAGGTGGTGGCACTGGACCGCGGGCGTCGCGACGGCCTGGAGGCGGGTCATGTGCTGATGGTGGAGCAGCAGGGTGAACTGGTCAGCGATCCACGCACCAGCGAGGCGCTGCGTCTGCCCGGCGAGGATGCCGGCCTGGTGATGATCTTCCGTCCCTACGAGAAGATGAGCTATGGCCTGGTGATGCAGGCCAGCCGCACCCTGGCCGTGGGCGACCGGGTGCACAACCCGCGGCAGGGGCTGGACGCGGCCCAGCGCTGAGGTTTCCGGCCACGACAGTCGTGCCGAGTGGAGGGAGTCATGCAGGCCAGGGAGTGGCTGGTGCTTTCCCGGCTGCCGGGGGTCGGCAGCCGTCAACTGGCGGCGATCGTCGAGCGGTCGCCGGCCTGGCCCCAGGGCTGGTTGGCGGCGCTCCCGGCCGAGGCGGCCACCGCCCTGCGGCTGTGGCTCGATCACCCCACCCGTAGTCCCCTCACCACGCTGCTCGAGGCCGACCAGGCCTGGCTCGCCGCCGATCCCGCCCGCCACCTGCTGCATGCCGGCCATCCCGCCTGGCCGGAACTGCTGGGGCAGATCGCCGATCCGCCGCCGGTGCTCTGGGCCTCGGGTGACCTCGAGGCGCTGGCGCCACCGCGGCTCGCCATGGTCGGCTCACGCCGGCCCACCCGGGAAGGCCTGGGCAATTCCGCCGCCTTCGCCAGGGAACTGGCCAGCCGCGGCTGGTGCGTGGTCAGCGGCATGGCGCTGGGCATCGACGGTGCCGCCCAGCAGGCTGCCCTGGAGGCCGGCGGGAGCAGCGTGGCGGTGCTCGGTTGCGGCATCGACCAGGTCTACCCGCCGCGCCATCATCGGCTCTATCACCGCCTGCAGGAGCCCGGTGGGCTGCTGCTCTCGGAGCACCCGCCCGGTATCCCTGCCAGGCCCGGCTTCTTCCCGCGGCGCAATCGTATCGTCACCGGGCTCTCCCTGGGCGTGCTGGTGGTGGAGGCCGCCGAGAAGAGCGGGTCGCTGGTCAGTGCCCGCCTGGCCAACGAACAGGGCCGCGAGGTCTTCGTGCTGCCGGGGTCGATCCACAACCCCCAGGCCCGGGGCGGCCTGCAGCTGATCCGTGAGGGGGCGGTGCTGGTCCGGCAGGTGGACGACATCCTCGAGGAGCTGACCCAGTGGTCGGGGCTCGCGGCGACGGCCGCCGCATCGCCGTCCGCCCCGCCGGCCGCCGAGCCGGGGGGAGTGTCCCTGCTGCGCTGGCTGAGTGACTCCCCGACCCCGGTGGATGCCCTGGTGGGGCTCAGCGGACTGGGCATCGTCGAATGCCAGCGCCGGCTGCTGGAGCTCGAGCTGGAGGGGCGCGCCATCCAGACGCCAGGCGGCTGGGTGCGCCTGCCGCCTCCCCGTTGAGCGTGGTAGCATATGGGCCCTTCGACGGGCGCGCTGCCTGTCGTGTCCGGTATCCGCCGAATCCCCGCGAGGAGAACCATGTCCGAGGTCCGTTCATTCGATGCCGCCGTGGCCGCCCTGCGTGCCGGGGGAGTGATCGCCTACCCCACGGAGGCGGTCTGGGGCCTCGGCTGCGATCCCGACAATGACGAGGCCCTGGCCCGCCTGCTGCGTCTCAAGCAGCGCGATCCGGCCAAGGGCATGATCCTGGTGGGGGCGAGCATCGAGCAGTTCGCACCCTGGCTCGAGGGGCTGCCCCTGGCGCTCCACGCCCCGCTGGCGGCCAGCTGGCCGGGGCCGAACACCTGGCTGGTGCCCGACAACGGCCGTTCCCATGCCCTGCTGCGTGGCGCCCATGACCGGGTGGCACTCCGGGTCAGCGCCCATCCCCTGGTGGCCGCGCTGTGCGAGGCCTTCGGCAAGCCGGTCGTCTCGACCTCGGCCAACAAGGCCAGCGAGCCGCCGGCGATGAGTGCCGAAGAGGTGCGCCGCATCTTCGGCGACGACCTGGATGCCATCGTCGAGGGTGACCTCGGCGGCCTCGAGCGCCCCAGTACCATCCGCGACCTGGTCACCGGCCGGGTGCTGCGCTCCTGACGCCCCTGCCTTCCACCGACTGCTGCCCGAGGAGTTCGCCTTGGCCCACGCCCGACTCGACGACGTCAAGACCTACCTGCTCGACCTCCAGGACCGCCTGTGTGACGGCCTGGCCGCCGAGGACGGGGGGGGCGGTTTCCGCGAGGATGCCTGGGACCGCCCGGAGGGAGGCGGTGGCCGCTCCCGGGTGATCGAGCACGGGGCGCTGTTCGAGAAGGGCGGCGTCAACTTTTCCCACGTCTTCGGCGAGCGCCTGCCGCCCTCGGCCACGGCGGCGCGACCGGAACTCGCCGGGCGCAGCTTCCATGCGGTGGGCGTCTCGTGGGTATTGCATCCCGAGAATCCCCATGTGCCCACCAGCCATGGCAACGTGCGCTTCCTCCTCGCCGAGAAGCCCGGCGAGGTGCCGGTCTGGTGGTTCGGCGGCGGCTTCGACCTGACCCCCTTCTATCCGGTACTCGAGGACGTGGTGCACTGGCACCGGGTGGCGCGGGACGCCTGTGCGCCCTTCGGCGCCGATGTCTACCCGCGCTACAAGGCCTGGTGCGACGATTACTTCTTCCTCAAGCACCGCGGCGAGACCCGCGGCGTGGGCGGGCTGTTCTTCGATGACCTCAACGAGGGCGGCTTCGACTCGTGTTTCGCGTTCCAGCGCGCCGTGGGCGACGCCTTCCTCGATGCCTACCTGCCCATCGTGCGTCGTCGCCGTGACACGCCCTGGGGCGAGCGCGAGCGCGACTTCCAGCTCTACCGCCGCGGGCGCTATGTGGAGTTCAACCTGGTGTGGGACCGGGGCACCCTGTTCGGCCTGCAGAGTGGCGGGCGTACCGAATCGATCCTGATGTCGATGCCGCCGCTGGCACGCTGGGAGTACGACTGGCACCCCGAACCCGACAGCCTCGAGGCCGTGCTGTATCGCGATTACCTGCGCCCCCGCGACTGGCTGGGCGAGACCGGGCAGGCCGACTGAACAAGGAGATTCCATGACCGACCGCTACTGCGTCTTCGGCAATCCCGTTGCACACTCCAGGTCCCCGGCCATCCATGCCGCCTTCGCCGAGCAGACCGGACAGGAGATCGAGTACACCGCCATCGAGGCGCCACTCGACGACTTCGCCGGCGCCTGGCGGAGATTCGTGGCCGAAGGGGGGCGGGGCGCCAACGTCACCGTGCCGTTCAAGGAGGAGGCCTTCCGGCTCTGTGAGGTGCTGAGCCAGCGTGCCCGGCGGGCCGGAGCGGTGAACACCCTGGTCCTCGGCAAGAACGGCCAGTCCTATGGTGATACTACCGATGGCGTGGGTCTGGTGCGGGATCTCGAGCGCCACGGTGTCGACCTGGCCGGTGCTCGCGTCCTGGTGCTCGGCGCCGGCGGCGCGGTGCGCGGGGTGCTCGAGCCGCTGCTGGCCGCACAGCCGGCGAGCCTGCTGGTGGCCAACCGCACCGCCAGCAAGGCCGAGGCCCTGGCCGCCGACTTCGCCGACCTGGGGGCGATCCGCGGCGGTGGGTTCGACGCCGTCGAGGGGCCCCATGATCTGGTGATCAACGGCACCAGCGCCAGCCTCGCCGGGGATCTCCCGCCGCTGCCGGATGACCTCTTCGCCCCGGGGGCCACCGCCTACGACATGATGTACGGCGCCGAGCCCACCGTCTTCCTGCGCTGGGCCGCCGAGCGCGGCGCCCGCACCGTCGACGGCCTGGGCATGCTGGTGGAGCAGGCCGCCGAATCCTTCTTCCAGTGGCGCGGCAAGCGCCCCGATACCGACCCGGTGCTCGAGGCGCTCAGGCGGGCGCTGTGATCAACGTCACTTGATGTGGCGAGTTCCCCAGGCATCTTCGCGAATGGCCGGAAGCTAGCCGCTATTCGGGCTGGGTACGCCTTGATCCTGGCGCCGAGGCGGCCCCTTT
>NZ_JBMHFZ010000038.1:0-16600 GCF_049166755.1 Halomonas terrestris
ATCAACGAGGCCTTCGAGCTGCTGCACGCGGGCAAGAGCATCCGCACGGTGCTCCACTACTGAGGGCTGCATGACTGACCGACACCGCCTGACCCAACAACGACGCAGGTGATCGCCATGCTGACAAGACTACAAGAGGAGCGGAAGCCCATGAGCCTGATGGATACCCTGAAGCGCTGGTTCGGTGGCCAGGGGGCGACGCCCTCCACAACTCATCAGCAGAGCCGTGACCGGCCGGCGAATCCCGCTCCGACATCCTCCCCAGCCGCCACCACCCAGGGAGCAACGACCATGAGTGACATCCGCATCCATCCCGCCGTCGACAATGGCGTCCGCGCCGGCAGCGACAGCTTCACCGGCGGCACCCTGCACTGTCACTGTCCCGACAACAAGGTCGAGGTGACCGTCGACGCCCAGTGCGCCCACAACCATGTCTGCGGCTGCACCAAGTGCTGGAAACCCGAGGGCGCCCTGTTCTCGATGGTCGCCGTGGTCCCGCGCGACAAGCTCAAGGTGACCGCCAACGAGGACAAGCTGGAGGTCGTCGACACCTCGGCCGCCATCCAGCGCCACGCCTGCAAGGGCTGCGGAGTGCACATGTTCGGCCGCATCGAGAACACCGACCACCCCTTCCACGGCCTGGACTTCATCCACACCGAGCTCTCCGATGACAGCGGCTGGGCGGCACCGGAATTCGCCGCCTTCGTCTCCTCGATCATCGAGTCGGGCGCCAACCCGGACAACATGGACAAGGTCCGCGGCCGGCTCAAGGAACTGGGACTGGAACCCTACGACTGCCTGTCGCCGCCCCTGATGGATGCCATCGCCACCCACACCGCCAAGGCCAAGGGCGTGCTCTGAGCGCGACAGGGGGAGGCGCCACCCGAAGATGCCCGGGCCCGCCGATGTGCGGGCCCGGGCGTTTCATTTACGGAAACTGCATCTCGGCTGAACCCTCAGAGAGACGATCCTATCCCACCGAATTCTAGCGCTTGGGCACCCCCAGGGCGGCGAACAGCTCCGCGAGGTTCGGGTCCTCCCGCCTGGCCCGCAGGAGCGTGGCATCCTCGACCGCGAAGCGGCCGGAGGTGGCTCTGAGGTACACCGTTCCCGTCGCCGCGTCGACGAAGCGAACCTCCGGCACTTTCGCGATGCAGCGCTCGAGAAATGTGCAGTTCCTGCCGACCGCCAGGGTGTCGTCGTCGGGATAGACCTCCGCCGGGCAGGTCGCCGCGGTGTTGATCCGCTTGTAGCGGTCGACGTTGACCAGGCCCAGGGGATCCAGGATATGAAGCGCTTCGCGGGTGCCGTAGGCGATGGTCGTCGGTGGCGTGTGCCGGGGGACGCTGTTGTCCAGGAACACATACTCGAACCGGGGACGGGGGCTGTCCAGCCACTTGAAGAGCAGCTTGGGCATGCCGTCATAGGCCTCCACGCAGTGCCCCAGGAAGTCCGATACCGCCTTGTATCGCCCTCGCTCCAGCCCCCGCTGCCAGCCACGCTCCACCGTGGCCTCCGGCGGGGTGATGATGAAATAGATGTACATGGTGGAGACATGTTTCGCATAGGTGTCATCCAGGAGCCGTGACACCGTTTCCGAAGAGAAGCTGTCGAAACGAAACCGATCGATCAGCAGGTTCGGAATGGTGCGATCCCGCTGCGCCTTGTCGCGGATGTAGCGGTCCAGCTTGGCATCGACCAGCTTGACCTCCTTGCTGGCCAGGCGGCCGGCATACTTGTAGGCCTCGCCCAGGGCGTCATAGTCGAGCAGGAGGCGGCGCCAGATGTCGGGGGTGATCGTGCCATACTGCTCCGGCTGGATCCCCAGGTCCTGCAGGGTGTTCCTCAGCAGGTGCCGCAGGGAGCTCTTGCCCGCCGCCGAGGCCCCCTTGAGGCTGATCAGGATCGGCTCCCCGGCGCAGGGGATCCGGCCGTAGCCCTCGCACTGCATGGCCCGTTCGACATGGGGGGCTATCATCCGGCCGAGGTGGCGGCTACCGAAGTCATTGCAGGCATGTCGGGTGATCAACCTCGCCAACACCTCTCGGTCCACCCCGATATGGCCCTGGACACCGGCGATCGAATTCAGGACACGATAGGTGCTCTTGTAGATGGCCTGCTCCAGTTCCTCCCGGGCCGCCAACCCCCGGTGCTTGATGTCCATGATCGCGTCATGGTGCCGCTCCTGGAGGGAGCGGTGATCCGCCTGCCGTCCCGGCGCCGGGCGTTTGCCGAACCATCTGGCCAGGAAGGAGCCGGGTTCGGGATCGGTCGCCACCGGCTCGGGGGCGAAGGCCGTGGCGAGGATGTCGCCAACCTGGCGGTGTATCGCCTCATGCAGTCGGTCATACTCCTGCCGAAGCACCGACAGCTGGGGAGTCAGGTAGTCGGTCAGGATCTTGAGCGTGATGCGGCGAAAGTGCTGCCCCAGGGCCTCCTCTTCTTCACCCTCGAGGACCATGATGTCGGCCGTCACCCTCACGATCAGCTCGTGCAGCAGCAGGCGCTCCGCACGGAACGCCACCAGCTCCTCCTCCTCGAGCCCGGTGAGGGCTCTCAGCTCAGGCATCTCGGCAAGGCGGGAATAGACGTTGGCCGAACGATGGATGGTTTCCAGGACGTGGTAGCGCCTGGGCAGGTCGGCCTCCAGTCCAGGGTTCCAGGCCGAACACTCGGCACCATCTCGATCGGGCATGGAGGGAATCATGCCACGACATTGACCGACTTTGCCGTCCGGGGCAATCCCGCCAGGAGGGTGACCTCCGGGGCAAGGGCGAGGCGGGCTCGCCCCTGGTTCAGGAGATGGCGCACTCCTGGCGGGCCAGAGCGAGCCGCCGGTCTCACATCGCCACTTCCACCGGTTTCACCAGCCGGTCGAACGCGCTGTAGGCGAGCTGCATGACCTCCCGATGGCTGCCGGCATTGAAGGAGATGAGGTCGGCCTCGGCCAGGTGCGGCGAGACGAACACCTCCAGATCGAAAAGGTTGCCGAAGGGCGGCATCGCCCCGGGCTCACAATCGGGGAAGCGATCCTGGAAGTCCGCCTCCCTTGCCAGCTCGACCGACTGGGCACCGAGGGAGCCACCCAGCCGCTGCAGGTCGACGCGATCAGTGGCCGGCAGGACAGTCAGGGCAAGACGACCATCGATCTCGACCATGACGCACTTGGCGAAATGCCGACCCGGCACGTGGGCCGCCTCGGCGATCTCCTTGGCGGTATAGGCCGGGGAATGCTGCTGTATGACGTATTTCACGCCGTTATCGTCGAGAAAGCGTTTGACGCGCTCCATGGGCATGGGGATCACCCTCCCGGGTGTCGATAGGGGGCCTGTCGATAAGCCTAGTCCGAAGATGGGGAGGCCGCAGCACTGCTACCGGTCAGCATGCCTCCGAGAACGCCGGTGCAATTCACCCTGGCCGGGACAGCCCGGCCATCCCTGATATCACACTACCAAAAAGGCCCAGCCCCCGAGGGGTGCCGGACCAAGGAGGAAACCGTTGGGAGTTCGAACCTATTCGAGCGACTCGTAGGGCAGCCCCACGTAGTTCTCCGCGATGGTGGTGAGGCCCGCCTCGGAGCCCGTCACGTAGTCAAGCTCGGCCTGCTGCATGCGGGTGGCGAAGTCCTCCTCCTCGGAGAACTTGTGCAGCATGGTGGTCATCCACCAGGAGAAGCGCTCGGCCTTCCAGATCCGCTTGAGACAGGTCTGCGAGTAGTTGGCGATCAGGTCGGTACGCCCCTCCTGATAGACCTTCACCATCAGGCGGTAGAGGGTGTTGACGTCGCTGGCGGCGAGGTTGAGCCCCTTGGCGCCGGTGGGGGGCACGATATGCGCGGCATCGCCCACCAGGAAGAGGCGGCCGTACTGCATCGGCTCCACCACGAAGCTGCGCAGCGGGGCGATGCTCTTCTCGATGGAGGGACCGGTGACCAGCTTCTCGGCCACGTCATCGGGCAGGCGACGCTTGAGCTCCTCCCAGAAGCGCTCGTCGGACCACTCCTCGACCTTCTCGTCCAGCGACACCTGGAGGTAGTAGCGGCTGCGGGTCTCGGAGCGCATGCTGCAGAGGCTGAAGCCGCGCTCATGGCGAGCATAGATCAGCTCGTCGGCGACCGGCGGCGTGTCGGAGAGGATCCCCAGCCAGCCGAAGGGGTAGACCTTCTCGAACTCCTTGATGCGGCCCTCGGGAATCGACTTGCGCGAGACCCCATGGAAGCCGTCGCAGCCCGCCACGTAGTCGCAGTCGAGGCGCACCGTCTCGCCATCCTTCTCGAAGGTGACCCAGGGCGCGTCACTGTCCAGGTCATGGAGCTGGACGTTGTCGGCCTCGTAGATCGACTTGCCCCCGCTCGCCTCGCGGGCCTCCATCAGGTCGCGGGTCACCTCGGTCTGGCCGTAGACCATGACCTTGCTGCCGCCGGTCAGGCCGGCCAGGTCCACCCGCACCCGGCGATTGTCGAAGGCCAGCTCGAAGCCATCGTGGGGCAACCCCTCGGCGTTCATGCGCTCATCGACTCCGGCCTCGTGCAGCAGGTCCACCATGCCCTGCTCCAGCACGCCGGCGCGGATGCGGCTCAGCACGTAGTCGCCGCTCTTGCGCTCGAGGATGACGTTGTCGATGCCTTGACGGCTCAGCAGCTGGCCGAGCAGCAGGCCGGAGGGGCCCGCGCCGATGATGGCGACCTGAGTCTTCATTGGAATGCTCCGTTGCTGTCCATGGATGCGAACACTTGTTCGCTGCATGGGTTGCATTTTTCAATGAAACCTTCCCCGAGATAAGGCATGATCTGAAGCATTACTTGGACTTTTCCTGTCATCTCGCTCGACCTTGGTCGCAATGCCATGAACCGCTCCTCCTCCCTCTCGGTCCCGGTCTTCAAGCTCTATGGCGAGACACGCCACTGGCCGACGCCGGACCTGCTGCACTGCGAGTCGATTCCCGAGCGCAGCCGCCTCCACGACTGGTATATCCGGCCCCATCGCCATGCCGACCTGGTACACGTCCTGCACGTGGCCCGGGGACGGGTCGAGCTGGAGCTGGAAGGTACCACCCAGCCCCTGCAGGGCGGCCTGATCATCGTGGTTCCGGCCATGAGCATCCACGGGTTCCGCTTCTCGACGGATGTCGAGGGGCACATCATCACCCTGGCGAAGCCACTGGCCGAGCACCTCGCCGAGATCGAGGGAGCGCCGCTGCGCAATGCGGCTTGCCATCCGCTGGTCGGGGAGCGCGAGGCTCGCCGGGTGGCCACCCTGGTGGCACAGATCGACGAGGAGTATCGCCAGCCCGCCCCCGGCCGCGAACGGCTGCTGGAGGCCCTGATCCAGGCGCTGGTGGTGGAGATCTCCCGGCTGGACGATAGTCCTGTAGCGAGGGGAAAAGGTGCCGGCCTGAAGCACCGGGACAAGGGGCGTCACCACCTGGAGAACTTCCAGGCGCTGATCGAGGGCCAGTATCGCCAGCAGCCGAGCATCGAGCAGTTCGCCGCGCAGCTGGGCATGAGCAGCGCCCACCTCAACACCCTCTGTCGTCGCCTGGCGGGACGCAGCGCCCTGCAGCTGCTGCATGAGCGGCTGCTGCTGGAGGCCAAGCGCCAGCTCACCTACACCAACATGACCATCAGCCAGGTCGCCGACAGCCTGGGCTTCTCCGAGCCGGCCTACTTTACCCGCTTCTTCAAGCGCAACACCGGCCTCTCACCAAGGGACTTCCGGCTGCGCCAGCATGCCTCCGAGGCCGCGAAACAGGACGCCCCCGGCCAGGCGAGCTGAATCGAGAGCATCGACAGCCCAACGACACCGCTCTCCTGCAACATCCACAGAGTCGGGAGGGGAAAGCGACCAGCCTCAGCAGGTCGGCGACGATGAAGGACGCCACCCCGCGGTAGATCTCACCAGGGTGCACGAGCGGCGCCATGCTGGATAACGTCGAATCCGCATGAAGTGACGAAGCATCATCAATCGCATCACCTCTCTCCACCGAAGCCGGGACCCAGCCCCAGCAGCTCACCGTAGCGCAGCCCGATGAAGGCGTGCTCGCGCATCAGCATCTCGGCCCGTGCACCCTCGCCATGGCGCAACGCCTGGACTACCAGCTCGTGCTGCATCTGGGCCAGCTGCAGCTTGCGGTGCTCCTGGTCCAGCGCTTCGCTGTCGATCACGATGGAGTCGGCAGCCGCGAAGGGCAGATGGTTGTTGCGGGCGATGGCGTCGCCGATCACCGGGCTGCCCGCCGAGCCGACGATGGTCTCGTGGAAGCGGCGGTTGAGCTCGCTCCAGGCGTCGATGTCACGCTCCTCCAGGTAGCCCTTGGCCAGCAGCTCGCGTCCTTTCTGGATCCAGACCTGCAGCTCGGCCACCAGTTCGGACGACAGCCCCTGCTCCGCCAGGCGGCGCGCCGCCAGGCCTTCCAGCACCCCGCGCACCTCGACGGCACAGAGCACATCGGCCTCCGTGAACTCCCGCACCATGAAGCCGCGCTTGCCGGCCCGCTGCAGCAGTCCCTCCTGCTCCAGGGTACGGAAGGCCAGGCGCACGGGGGTTCGCGAGACCCCCAGCTGCTCTGCCACCGCCACCTCGCCGAGACGCTCGCCCGGCCGGTAGGTCCCCTCACCGATCAGCTTGCGCAGTCGGCTCACCACACTCTTGTCGCTGTTACTCACCGGATTGTCCTGTTGTCCTTTCCTGATGTGCTTTCGGCCTAAAATGGATCCAACTAAAGCATAAATTGACCAACCGCGCGGAAATGGGCTCTACTTTGGATCCAAACATAACATCCCCCAGCAAAGAAGGAAGCGCTGGTTCACGTACCTCCCCCATCCATGTGGGTCGTCGAACGCAGCAATGAATCCATGCTTCCGAGGAGAGAGCCGTGACACTCCAAGCCCCCTACCCCAAGAATACCTGGTACGTCGCCTGCACCCCGCACGAGCTCGAGGACAAGCCGCTGGGGCGCACCATCTGCAACGAACCGATCGTCTTCTTCCGCGGTGACGAGGGCCGCGTGGCCGCCGTGGAGGACTTCTGCCCCCACCGCGGTGCCCCACTGTCGCTGGGCTTCGTGCGCGACGGCAAGCTGGTCTGCGGCTACCACGGCCTGGAGATGGGCTGCAACGGCAAGTGCGCCAGCATGCCGGGCCAGCGGGTCCGCGGCTTCCCGAGCATTCGCGCCTACCCGGTGGAAGAGCGCCACGGTTTCGTGTGGATCTGGCCGGGCGACCCGGAGAAGGCCGACCCGAGCCTGATCCCCGAGCTGCACTGGGCCAATAGCCCGGACTGGGCCTACGGCGGCGGTCTCTATCATATCCGGTGCGACTACCGGCTGATGATCGACAACCTCATGGACCTGACCCATGAAACCTATGTGCACGCCTCCAGCATCGGCCAGCCGGAGATCGAGGAGGCCGCCCCCGAGACCAGCGTCGACGGCGACGAAGTGGTCACCGCCCGGCACATGACCGACATCCCGGCACCGCCCTTCTGGCAGGCCGCCCTGCGCGGCAACGGCCTGGCCGACGACGTGCCGGTGGACCGCTGGCAGATCTGCCGCTTCACTCCGCCGAGCCACGTGCTGATCGAGGTGGGCGTGGCCCATGCCGGGCATGGCGGCTTTGATGCCCCGGCGGAGGTCAAGGCCTCGAGCATCGTGGTGGACTTCATCACCCCCGAGACCGACACCTCGATCTGGTACTTCTGGGGCATGGCACGCAACTTCAAGGCCGAGGACGGCGAGCTCACCGAGCGGATCCGCGAAGGCCAGGGCCAGATCTTCGCCGAGGACCTGGAGATGCTGGAGTCACAGCAGCGCAACCTGCTGCGCTACCCGGACCGTCAGCTCCTCAAGCTCAACATCGACGGCGGCGGCGTCCAGGCGCGGCGCATCATCGATCGGATCCTGGCAGAAGAAGCCGGCGCGCAGACGGCATCACAGGAGTCTGCAGTATGAGCGTTCCCAGCTCCCTCTCGTTGATCGTTGAGGTCCAGCATAAGCACCAGGAGGCTGACGATATCGTCACCCTCGAACTGGCCGATCCCCACGGCAGGCCGCTGCCGGCGTTCAGCGCCGGCGCGCATATCGATGTGCAGGTCAAGCAAGGGGTCGTTCGGCAGTATTCGCTGTGCAACCACCCGGAGGAGCGCGACCGCTACCTGATCGGGGTGCTGCGCGACCCGGCCTCCCGGGGTGGCTCGGTGGCCATGCACGACGAGATCCGCGAGGGCGACCTGCTCCAGATCAGCGCCCCCAAGAACCACTTCCCGCTGGAGCACGCCAAGCGCACCCTGCTGCTGGCCGGCGGCATCGGCGTGACGCCGCTACTGTGCATGGCCGAACGCCTGGCCCACACCGACGCCGACTTCGAGATGCACTACTGTACTCGATCCCCCACCCGCACGGCGTTTCTCGAGCGTATTCGCCAGGGGGAGTTCGCCGAGCGGGTGCATTTCCACTTCGATGACGGCGAGCCCGAGCAGAAGCTCGACCTGGAGCCGCTGGTCGGCACCCCCGACCCCGGGACCCAAGTCTATATCTGCGGCCCGAAGGGCTTTATCGATTTCGTGCTGTCGACCTGCAAGGCCCATGGCTGGGACAGCCACCAGCTGCACACCGAGTACTTCGCCGGCGCCGTGGCCGACGACACCGACGACGAAAGCTTCGAGGTCAAGATCGCCAGCAGCGGAGCCAGCTTCACCGTGCCCGCCGACAAGACGGTGTATCAGGTGCTGGCCGAGAACGGCATCGACATCATGGTCTCCTGCGAGCAGGGGGTCTGCGGCACCTGCCTGACACGGGTGCTGGAGGGCGAGCCCGACCATCGCGACCTCTACCTGGACGATGACGAGCATGCCGCCAACGACCAGTTCACTCCCTGCTGCTCGCGGGCCAGGAGCCAGGTTCTGGTGCTGGACCTCTGAGCGTCACCCCACCCTCTTCAACCACCACAATCACAAAGAGAGATCCCCATGACACCCAACAAGATCGTGACCGCTTTCACCTTGAAGAGCGCCCTGGCCGCCGTGCTCCTGGCCTCACCGGCCCTGGCCGAAGCTACCACCCTGCGCATCGCCCACGTCTGGCCCGGCGGCTCGCTGATCGACCGCGAACTGTTCCAGGCCTGGGCGGAGAGCGTCGAGGAAGCCTCCGACGGCCGCCTGCAGGTCCAGGTCTTCCCCGGCGCCACCCTGACGGGAGCCGATTCGGCCTATCAGGGTGTAGTCAGTGGCATCGCCGATATCGGCGCCACTGCCCAGGGCTATACTGCCGGGCGGTTCCCGTTGACCCAGGTGGTCGAGCTGCCCGGTGTCTCGGCCAGCAGCCGCCAGGGCTCCTGCATCCTGCAGTCGCTGTATGAGCAGGGCCATCTGGATGCCGAGTACGATGACTCGCGCCCACTGTTCATGTTCACCACCGGCCCCGGCTACCTGCATACCAAGGAGACGCTGATCGAGTCCCCGGTAGATCTGGAAGGCATGCGCATCCGCCGACCGACACCGCTGATCGGCGATATGCTCACCCGCCTTGGCGCCCAGGCCGTGGGCATGCCGGCCCCGGAGGTCTTCACCGCCATGCAGCGCGGCGTGGTCGACGGCCTGAGCTTCAACTGGGAAGGCATGAAGACCTTCCGTCTCAACGAACTGGCCAGCTACCACACCGAGGTGCCCCTCTACGATCTCTCGCTGTTCGCCACCATGAATCAGCGCACCTACGACGGCCTGCCCGAGGACCTGCAGCGGGTCATCGACGACCACAGCGGCATGGAGTGGTCGCTGCGCGCCGCCGCCGTCTATGACGAGCTGATCCGCCAGGGCCGAGAGGACGCCGAGGCCGCCGGTCACGAGTTCCTGGTCATCGAGGACGCCCTCGACCACCCGGACTGGGGCCCGGTGCTGCAGGAGACCATCGATCGCTATCTTGAGGAGGTCGGAGGCCCTGCCGGGGAGATCTACGAAGCCGCCATGGATTTGCAGGCTGCGTGCCCTGCCTGACCCCCGCTTATCTTCCCCTCGGAACGGCAGCCTTCGGGCTGCCGTTTTCGTTTCTCGACCGACGCACCCAAAGCCGATACAAGACTAAAGTCGTGGACCAGCAGGAATGACCCGGCAGGATAACTGTTGTAGCCTCTATATTGTTTATATTTACAACAGTATTTTTTGACAACAAGCGCTCAGCCTGACGAACCACTGCCGAGGCCCCCATGACCGAATCACTCGTCAAGACGACTCTGGACGACAGCATCTACACCATCACGCTGGCACGACCGGGGAAGCGCAACGCCATCAGCGACCGCCTGCTCAGCGCTCTGGAAGAAGCCCTGTTTGCCACACCGACAGCAACCCGGGTCATTATTCTTGCTGCCGAAGGAAAGCACTTCTGCGCCGGCCTCGACCTGGCCGAACATCAGCATCGAGAGCCCTTCGGCGTAGTACAGCACTCCCGCAGCTGGCATCGCATCTTCGATCGGCTGCAGAACGGTGGCATCCCGGTGGTCACCGCCATGCAGGGAGCGGTGATCGGCGGCGGCCTGGAGCTGGCCACCGCTACCCATGTGCGGGTGGCCGAATCCAGCACCGTCTATCAGTTACCCGAGGGGCGCCACGGCATCTTCGTCGGCGGCGGCGCCTCGGTGCGAGTGGCCAACATCATCGGCCCCGGCCGCATGTGCGAGATGATGCTCACAGGCCGCGTCATGGAGGCCGACGAGGGGCAGCACCTCGGCCTCTCCCACTATGTGGTCGACCAGGGCGAGAGCCTCGACAAGGCCCGCCAGCTTGCCGAGCGCATCGCAGAGAACGCTCCCATGGCTAACTGGGCCATGGTGTCGGCCATCTCACGCATCGACAACATGTCCAGCGACGACGGCCTGTTCGTCGAGTCACTCACCGCCGCCCTGACCCAGACCAGCCCCGAGGTCGCCGAACGCATCGCTGAGTTCTTCAAGAGCAAGGGACAGGGACCACGTACCTGATCTCTCTTCGCTCGCGACATAAATCCTCACTTTCCTCTCGACTTAGTTCGCAGTTCCAGGAGAGCACCATGAAATTCCAGTACAACACTTTCATCGTCACCGGCGGCGCCTCGGGTCTCGGTGCGGCCACCGTGCGTGCCCTCCACGACGCGGGTGCCAATGTCGTGATCGCCGATCTCAATGCCGAACGCGGCGAGGCGCTGGCTGCCGAACTGAATACCCAGGGGGCAGGCGAACGCATCCGCTTCCGGCGCACCGACGTCACCAGCGAGTCCGATGCCCAAGCCGTGGTGGACCTCGCCCTCGAAGCCTTCGAAGGCCTGCAGGGGCTGGTCAACTGCGCCGGGGTCGGTGACCCCGCCAAGGTCGTCGATCGCCACGGCGAGCCCCTCCCTCTGGACACCTTCACGCGCATCGTCAACATCAACCTGCTGGGCAGTTTCAACATGCTGCGCCTGGCTGCCGCGGCCATGGCCAAGGGCGAACCCCAGGGCGACGGCGAACGCGGGGTGATCATCAACACCGCCTCGGTGGCCGCCTTCGACGGCCAGATCGGCCAGCCCGCCTATGCGGCCTCCAAGGGTGGCATCGTCGCCATGACCCTACCCATCGCCCGGGAGCTGGCCCGCCACGGCATCCGCGTGATGACCATCGCTCCGGGGCTGTTCAAGACCCCGCTGATGGAGGCCCTGCCGGAGGAGGCCCAGCAGTCCCTGGCCGCCGCCGTCCCCTTCCCCAGCCGCCTGGGCGAGCCCGACGAGTTCGCGCGTCTGGCCTGCCATATCGTCGACAACACCATGCTCAACGGCGAGACCATTCGCCTGGATGGCTCCATTCGCATGGCACCTCGTTAGGAGTTCTTTCACGGCTCGGTGAAAGCGATGGGCTTTTACGGCGCCACGCCAACGCGAGGGCGCTGTGATCCCTGGGCGCTACTTTGGCCCTGCGGTGCTCTTGCATCCTGCTCCGCTTGCAGTACCGGAGCTGCCATCCATGGCCAACTCCTTTTGCGGATTCCGCCTCACCCATGGCAAAAGCCCCTCGCGCTGGCTTGTCCCCAGGCGCTCATCTAGCCGGGCCTGTTGATAAGAACGCCAAGCCTCGTTTGGACGCCCCCCCCCCCGTTTCACCCACGATCCGGTCACTATCAGTTCGAGGACGCCACCATGATCGATTACACAGCACCGCTGCGTGATATGCAGTTCATTCTCGACGAGCTCGCCGGGCTCGAGGGAATCGCCGAGCTGCCCGGCTGCGAGGATGCCTCGCCCGACCTGGTAGGCGCCGTGCTGGAGGAGGCCGGCAAGTTCGCCGCCGGCGTGCTCGCCCCCCTCAACCAGACCGGCGACCGGCAAGGCTGTCGCCTGGAGGGCGAGCGGGTGATCACCCCCGACGGCTGGCAGGCGGCCTACGACCAGTTCCGCGATGCCGGCTGGATCGGCCTCTCCCTGCCCCCGGAGCATGGCGGCCAGGGGCTGCCCAAGCTGGTCTCCACCCCGGTGTGGGAGATGTGGTTCTCCACCAACATGGCCTTCGCCATGCTGCCCCAGCTCAACGTGGGCCAGACCGAGGCGCTAATGATCGCCGCCAGCGAGTCCCAGAAGGCCACCTGGCTGGAGAAGATCGTCAGCGGCGAGTGGGCCGCCACCATGAACCTCACCGAACCGCAGGCGGGCTCGGACCTGGCCGCCACTCGCATGCGTGCCGAGCCCACGGCAGATGGCGCCTATCGCCTGTTCGGGCAGAAGATCTATATCTCCTACGGAGAACACGACCTCACTCCCAACATCGTTCACCTGGTGCTCGCGCGCCTGCCCGACGCCCCGCCAGGGGTCAAGGGCCTGTCGCTGTTCCTGGTCCCCAAGTACCTGCTCGACAAGCAGGGCGAGCCGGGGGAGAAGAACGACATCCGCTGCATCGCCATCGAGCACAAGATGGGCATCCACGGCAGTCCCACCTGTACCCTGAGCTATGGCGACAATGATGGTGCCCTGGGCTACCTGGTCGGCGAGCCGCACCAGGGCCTGGCCACCATGTTCGTGATGATGAACGACGCACGCTTCAACGTGGGGGTGCAGGGCGTGGCCCTCGGCGAGCGCGCCTACCAGGCGGCCCTCGCCTACGCCCGGGAACGCGTTCAGGGCCGGGACATCGTCACCGGCGAGACAGGCAGGCCGATCTTCATCCACCCCGACGTCAAGCGCATGCTGGTATCGATGCGTGCCCGGCTGATGGCCATGCGCGGCCTGCTCTACACCGCCGCCGGCTGGTTCGACATCGCCCGTCACCACCCGGAGGCCGATGTCGCCGACAAGCATCGCCGCTATGTCGACCTGCTGATGCCCGTGGCCAAGGGCTGGTGCACCGAGGTGGGCAACGACCTCTGCGACGAGGCGATACAGGTATTCGGCGGCATGGGCTTCGTCGAGGAGACCGGGGTCGCCCAGCTGTTCCGCGACGCCCGCATCATCACCATCTACGAGGGCACCACCGGCATCCAGGCCAACGACCTGCTGGGCCGCAAGATACTACGCGAGGAGGGGGCCACCCTGCGCGAGCTGATCAGTGATATCCGAGTGACGACCGCGCAACTCGGCGGCCATGAGCGGCTGGGAGATCTGGCCAAGGCCCTCGATGACCAGGCGACACTGCTCGCCGAGACCAGCGACTGGCTGCTTGAGCACCGCACCGATATCGCCGACCTCTACGCCGGCGCCGTGCCCCTGCTGCACCTGCTGGGCACTGCCTGCGGCGCCTGGCAGATGGCCCGCCTGGCACTGGCCGCCGAGGCCCGCCGTGAGGCCGGCGACGGCAATGGTGACTACCTGGCGGGACTGGTCGAACTTGCGCGTTTCTACATGGCCACCCAGGCCCCCATGGCCCAGGCCCACGGCCAGACGCTTCGCAAGGCCGGCACGGTATTGACCCGGTTCCCCGAGGGCGGGCTGTAAACATCGCAAGATAGAAACAAGCAATAAGCTGAACCAAAAACGAAAAATGGCGAACCACCGAAGTTGCTTGATGGTTCGCCTTGCTTAATAAAAGCGATCGAAACAGAGGCCAAGAAACTACTTGGCCAATCCTGCCTTAGAACTTGTACATCGCCATCAATTCCACCTGCTGCCCACCCGGACGCAGCGGCATGGTCGTCGCATTACGGTCACGCCATTCGATGCCGATGTCCAGGTTAGGCAGGTATGTATAGATCAGGTTGACGTTAAACATTTCGAGAGTGTCGTCAGCGACGGTCGGCGCCACCTCATCCGCTTCCACCTGAGCGTAGCGAATATTTCCCCGGAGCCGCTCATTGAAGCGGTGACTCACCCCTGCCGTATAACCTGTCGTGCTCACCAGGTCACCATCGGCATTGACCTCCCCACTCGCGGCTATGCTGGCAGGGTTCGTCGCGCCGTTGTAACCCCAGCCGGAGTAAACGTTATTACCCTTGCCCGTGTAGCCACTCAGGGCAAGGGAGGTATCGCCGAAGTTGAGCTTGGCGGCGAGGGAGAACGCGGCACCGAATTCCGAATCGTCTACGCCGGTCTCGACCTCTCGACCAGTAACCGCAGCGTTGAAGGCGTGCCCCGACTCGGTGCGATGCGTGTAGGATGCCACCATGTCAGGGTAGTCGGCATCGCGGTAGACCGGGTCCTGAAGACTGAAGCGGAATCCACCCGGTGTATAGTGCAGGACCAGATCAGGCCGGACGACTGCGCCGCTACCGGAAACGCTACCGACACCCGTTCCGTAGAAATCGAGAACTTCGACATCGAATGGCGCATTGGCAAAGAACTGGCCGGACCAGGTCTGCCCGAGGGTCAGATTGTCGACCTGGACGTAGGCGTGGCGTAAACGCATGGCATAACTTGTATCCGATGCATCCGTCGCATTATCCCAGAAGTCGCCCTCCACGAAAGCCGTCACGCTATGACCCTGAACCTCCTGGTCTACCTTGAAGTTGATGCGTGACTGGCGAGCGCTAGCATCGAAAGAGCTCTCTCCACCATCCGGATCGGTAAAGATCCCCTCCGCCTTGACATAGCCACCGATACTGAAATTCGCTCCACCGAATTCACCCAGTTCCAGGGCATGAGCCTGTGCAGTAACGGCTGAAAGCGCGACCACCATGGCAAGTCGTTTTTTATTCACCATCTATCCTGATCTCCGTGTTGTTTTCTTTAAGTCGGTTTCAATGTCTCGGCAAGACCTGAAAACCGAAAGGCACATCATGCAAATCGTGTCCCTTGCTCTCTTGCTTCCACACCCGCCGGATCCCTTGGCGGGCGCTCCCGGTCGAATAAACCGGAGAGGGTTCAGCCCACCTTGACGACCAGCGCTGCGGCGGAGTCGCCGGCGGCACAGCCGGTGACCAGGGCATGGCCGCCGCCCTTGAGCGCGGTCTCCTCGATGGCCTCGATCAGCAGCCGCGCCAGGGTCGGGCCCTGGGGGTGCCCGAACACCAGGGAAGTGCCGTAGTTGTTGAAGGCATTGGCATCGAGGCCCAGTGCCTTGGCCAGGTGCAGGTCATTGACGATAAAGGGGCTGTGATTCTTGATGGTGGCGACCTGGTCAGCGCTCAGGCCGGCCTGGTCGAGCGCGCGCTTTGCCGCCGCGGCCGGCGCCATGGGCATGTACGCCGGCTGGGTACGGGCATGGCCATAAGCCACCACCTGGACGGCCAGCCCGGGATCGGTGCTGAGTTCGGCGGCGCGCTCGCGGGTGGTGACGAGGATGCCGGCGTTGCCGTCGGCCGGATGGGTCTGGGAGCCGAAGGTATGGATGCCGTCCGGCTGCACGGTGCCCAGCCTGGCAAGCCCTTCGGCGGTGGTCGGGGTCACGCCCTCGTCGGCCTCGACGAGCCGTGTCTCCTTGCGCGAGACCGCCACTTCCAGCGGGAACATGTAGCGCTTCTGGAAGGCCCGATCATCGGCCAGGGCCTCGGCGTACTGCGCATAGCGGCGCAGGGTCAGCTCGTCGGCCTGCTCCCGGGTGAAGCCGTGCTCGCGAGCCACGTTCTCGGCGGTGGTCAGCATGTCCTTGCCGGTGGCCGGGTCCGCGGCGATGTTGTCCATATTCCAGTTTTCGGCGATCACCTCGCCGCCCGGCCCGGTGGGATTGGGCCAGATGGTATGGGGGGCGTTGGAGGTACGATCGGCAAGCAGGCAGTAGGTGGTATCGAAGCACCCACTCTCCACCGCCAGGGCGGCGTTGAACACCGAGGTGGTGGCGGTGGCACAGGCCTGGGTGATGTTCTGGCCCGGCGCCTGGCCGGCGCCCATCATGGCCGCGGCCCAGGGGGCACCGTAGAAGATCGATTTCTGGCCCACCGAGACGCCCAGGTAAAGGTAATCGATGACGGCGGGATCGATGTCGCAGCTGGCGAACCAACGCTTGCTGGTGGCCGCGCCCAGCTCGATGGAGTTGAGGTTGGCCAGGCTGCCCATCCACTTGCAGAAGGGGCTGGAGTAGTAACCGCCGTAGGGGATATAGGCGTTCTTGAACATGCTCACCTCGGGAACCGTTTGCGTTAAGAAGGAAACAAGGGGTACTGCTCCGTATCACGGGAGCGCAGCCCCGGTCCTGATGATCATTCGCTCGCCAGTTGCCCGCGCAGGTCGCCCCAGCGGGGCTGGA
>NZ_JBMHFZ010000039.1:0-9476 GCF_049166755.1 Halomonas terrestris
CCCGCGCCGGCGGCACGCCGCCGTTGCGTCATGTGCGCAAGCTCCGCCAGGTATCGCGGGTCCGGCCCGCCTCGGCGATCCTCAAGGACACCTCCTTCAAGCAGCCCGCGTATTCCCAACGACACGAGCACGCTGCCGAGGGATTGGAGGAGCATGCGCAGAGAGACGACTACGAACACTATGACTACCCCGGCCGCTACAAGGCGGACGCCTCCGGCGAGGCCTTCACCCGCATTCGCCTGGAACGCCTGCGCCACGATGCGCTGACCGCCGAGGCCGAGAGCGACCTGCCCGAGCTCGCCCCCGGCACCCGCTTCACCCTCGCGGGCCACGATGCCGAGAGTCTCAACCGCG
Source organism: Halomonas terrestris (assembly GCF_049166755.1). NCBI lineage: Bacteria > Pseudomonadati > Pseudomonadota > Gammaproteobacteria > Oceanospirillales > Halomonadaceae > Halomonas > Halomonas terrestris. The sequence goes on from NZ_JBMHFZ010000039.1 coordinate 355, forward strand.
ACTGGCAGGTGGTGACGGTCGAGCACCACGGCGAGCAGCCCCAGGCGCTGGAAGAGGATGGTGTCACCCAAGGCGATGCGGCCGGGATGACGAAATATGACAACGAGCTCGTCCTCACCCCCGCCGACACCGCCTGGCGCCCCGAGCCCGACCCCAGGCCCCGCGTCGACGGCCCCCAGGTCGCCTTCGTGGTCGGTCCCGAAGGTGAAGAGATCCACTGCGACGAGCACGGTCGGGTCAAGGTGCAGTTCCCCTGGGATCGCTACGCCGCGCCCGACGAAACGGCGAGTGCGTGGCTGAGAGTGAGCCAGGGCTGGGCCGGCGGCGGCTACGGCAGCATCGCGATTCCCAGGATCGGCCACGAGGTGGTCGTGTCATTTCTGGAAGGCGACCCCGATCAGCCGCTGATCACCGGGCGCACCTACCACGCGGTGAACACCCCGCCCTACGCCCTGCCCGAGCACAAGACCCGCACCGTGCTGCGCACCCAGAGCCACCAGGGCGACGGCTTCAACGAGCTGCGCTTCGAGGACCAGGCCGACCGGGAGCAGATCTGGCTGCACGCCCAGAAGGACCTGGAGCTTCTCACCAACCACGACCGCACGGAGGAGATCGGCCACGACAGCCACCTCAAGGTGCACCACGACCGTATCGCCGAAATTGACAGCGACGACCACCTCACCGTGCACGGCCAGCGCCACTCCCAGGTAGACGGTGACGACCACCTGATCGTCGGCGCCAGCCGCCACGAGAAGACCGGCCGCGCCCAGCTCATCGAGGCCGGCCAGGAGATTCACCACAAGGCGGGCATGAAGGTGGTGATCGAGGCCGGTGCCGAGATCACCCTCCAGGCCGGCGGCAGCTTCGTCAAGCTCGACCCCAGCGGCGTGACCATCAGCGGCGCCAGCGTCAAGATCAACTCCGGCGGCAGCCCGGGCTCGGGCTCCGGCCAGGCCGCCGAGGCCCCGCAACTGCCGCGGGAAGTGGAAGCGGCGCCGGGCGTGCCGCGTATCGAGCCACCTCGCCAGGAGGCCGCCCTGCGCCAGGAGATGGCCCTGACACAGCCCTGCAAGCCGATTGGCGAGAGTCAGGGATAGACGTCATGGAAGCATTGCCAGTAGGGGCGCCACCATCAGGGATGGCACTCGGTGAGAGGCAGCACTATCTGTTGCTCGACGGCATCAAGCTCGAGCCGCTGGAGCGCTGGCTCTACCAGCATCTCGATGCCCCCGTCTATGAGCCGCTCTACCTGCGCACACCCCTGGAGGAGTGTCGCAAGATATCACCCTGCCTGGTGGCCCTGGAGAGGGGGAGTCCTATCTGGGAGGCGTTCCTGGATCAAGGGGCGGTCGAGGGCTGGGGCTGGCTCATGGCCAGCGAAGCTTCGCTGGAGGACGTCGCGGAACACCTCCGTTGGCTACTGTTCGTCGAGCATCCCCTGGAGGGGGAAAAGATCGTACGGCTGGCCTCTGCCCAGGTCATGCAGTGCCTCCTCGAGGGCGAGCCGGAGCCATCACAAAGCCCCCTCCTGGGCGTGATAGCGGCGCTATGGCTGCCGATCGTCGAAGACGGCAGCCTCACTTGGCGGCATGTGACCAACGCCTCGGGGACGCCGATACGCCACCAGGAGCGCTTCCATCTGCAGCCCGCGCATCTCGACTCGCTGAGTCGCATTGCCTGGCAACACTTTGCTGAAGAACTGGCACAGCACCTGCAGACATTTTTTGCCCGCGGCCCGCTGATCAGGGAGTGCGGGGTGGCCTCGATCGCCGCTCGCCGGGTCATCGATACCACACGGGACCTGGGCTTCGCCGGCCGGCGTGCCCACTACTACATGGCCAATATCCTGGGGGCCCACGGTCAGGCCGCCCTGGATGAACAGCGCATGCCGGAGCTGGCTCGGCTCCTGACACGCACCGACGACCGTCCCCCCATGGAACGACTCAAGGCCGCCGTCACCGAGGCCCAGCGGCTATCGAGCAGGGAGAGCAATGCATGAGTACCGATATGGAAGCCGCCAACCGCGTCGCCGACAGCCAGAGCGACAATGATCCCGGCCAGGAGCAAGGGCAGTGCCCCCTGACACGCAGCGACCTGCAGTTGATACCGGTGCGTTATGCCCTGGTCGAGTCACCCGAGGCAGAACGCGTCGCCGCGACACCCGGGTTTTCACCCGCCTATGGCGGCAGCTTCCGCCACTGTGGGGTGCGCCCGGTACGAAAAGGCTGGCTCTACCTGGTGCATAGCGAAACACCCGATGAGCTGCAGGTGTTCGAGGTCGAGCCCGATGGCAGCGGCGATGAGATCATTGTCGAGCGCAAGGGCAGTATCCAGGTGCTGTTCAGCCTCGTTGAGTTCACCTCGTTGCATGAATCGATGCTCAAGCAGGAAGCCTTCCGCGAGCAGGTCATGACGCGAGTCAATGTCGGTGCCTACTGTCCTGGCAACGGAACCGCGCACCTGCTCGATCCAGATGCCCTCGCCGAGGTGCTGGCAGACGATCACGGCGAGCATCGCCAGACACCCGACGCCCCGGACCAGGAAGACGCGGAGGCGGAGCTCGATACCGGGAGCTATGCCTGGTGCGATAGCGAGGCAGAGGAGTGGCAAGCCAGCAATGCCGCCACGATCAAAAGCACAATCCAGAAAGATTATCAGGAAGACAGCGCCTGCCTGCTGGTCGAGGATATCCCCGGGCGCATCAAGGACCTGACCCAGGCGTGGGCATGCCTGGCAGCGCAGCAGGGTGGCTGGCTCGATAAGCACCAAACCGAGCACTTTGCGGCTACCACCATCGATGGCCTGATGACCTTGAGCTTCGAGCCGCATATTGAACATGCCGGTGCTGGCAACATGCCTGAGTGGCTGGGAGAAGCCGGCGACGAAGAGCGAGACGACCTGCAGGCCCTCGCTGATCTCTATTCCCAGCATCGCGAGACTAAAGAGGCGGTGACCGTCAGTGCTGGCGGTCATCCGGGTTTCATTGGTGGGGCGCTACAACCCATCGAACGAGATATCGATGGTCTGAGCCAGCAACTCGCCGAGCGACTCGGCACCGATGCCGAGCAGGTAAAGGATTTTGTCGAGCGCACCGAGCGCGACCACTTCCGCGAAGTGATCGGTGGCAACTACGCGCTGGCACCCAACGGCATCGTCGATGTGATTCGTCAGCAGGACATGGAAAACTTCCTGGCCTACGCCAACCCATTTCAGGAGCAGTGGCAGGAGGATTATCAGCGTATTGGCGACGATCTCGCCGCTATCCTGGGTGCCTGGCACCTGCATGCGCTGCTGCTGGATCGCGAAGATGAGCATCAGATACTGGCGACCTGCCTGATAGAGAAGGCGGCCGTTGAGACCCTGATGGCCTGTGGCCAGAATGAATTCCTCATACGCCACTATGCTGGCGACACCCTCGGTGCGGGGCATCTGCTGCATTATTCGCCCACCGAACACTTCATCGAGACGTTCTTGTCGCAGCCCGATGGCATACAGCACTCCCTGGCACAGACGGCAGCACTGATGGGCGCATCGGGTGCCTTGAAGAACTACCAGGAGTGGCGGGCCAGCGTCGAGGGGCAGTCAGGCCTGCGGTTCCGCAGCGTGGAGGGCCTATCCGATGAATCGCGAGCGGCGATCGCCGGTGAGGTCCAGCACAAGGAAAAGATGCTCGGCGACGCCGTGCTCGGCACGCTTCTCGACGAGGCGCAGGACCTCGATCTGGGGGAGCGCCTCTCCACCCTGGCGGATCGGTTGCCGGAAGGGCAACGGCTGATGTTCGCCGAACGACTGGGCCTGCTGGAACTGGGCTGGGACATTCCGGATAACTCGGTACTGGCCCGCCTCCAGGGGGCACTGGATCAGGCCGATAGTGCCGTGGTCAACCTGACGACCCTGGAGGATGAGCTCAAACGCCTCCGCCAGGAGCGCCAGGCAGAAATCGAACGCGCTTCGAGGCGTGGCACCAGCCAGGCACATCGGCGCGCCGCCGACAACTTCAATGCGCGCAGGATCCGCGACAAGATCGCCGACATCAAGCGCGAGCAGAGACGGTTGGGTGATGCGATAGAGGCCCTGATGGAGCATAGCTTTCCCGTCAACGAGGAGGGCACCCATGCGCTGAAGGTGGGCGGGCTGAGCCTGGCAGCGACCCGTGCCGCGCTGGCCGAGCGCAACGCGTTCCAGGAGGTCGCCAAACAGCCCCGCGGCACCATGCGCAGTACCTTGGATACCCTGATCCGTAATGAGCAGAATGACGTGTCGATCACGCGCAGCCTGGGGGTGTTGGTAAATGGAAGTTTAACCATGCTGGGAGGGATTACCTTTGCGAGTGCGTTTCAAGAATTCAGGCAAGCAGGGAGAGGTCATGAACGATTCTGGGAATATGCAGGTAATTCTGCAGCTCAGGGGCTTGGCTCAGTTGCTGGGATGGCAGCTATTAGGGAAATGATCGTCGATGCTCGCCATCGCAAGCTTTATGCGGGACGGTCTTTTTTACAAATAGCAGACCCTGCGCTAAGAGCTGCTGCGGGAAGCCCCATACAACTGGAGAATTGGGCGCGTGTAGCGAATAGGGCTATGGGGATTGTGGCTGGTTTAGGGGGGGCAGCGGGTGTCTTTGAAGCGCTCAGGCAATCTCAGCGAATAGGACGAACGGAGACCCAGGCGGAGCGGCTGGCAACCTATGTGGCATTGGCAGGGGCTTCTGGAACAGCGCTTGGTGGTGGCTTCTTGGGTGGTATGGGCCTTGCTGGAAGAATTTTGGGCGCTCCTGCCGCGCAATGGCGGCTATTGATGTTGCAGTTTGCTGGCCCGGTGGGTTGGTTTGTGGCGGCCAGCACGCTGCTCTTGGTCGTGGGCGACCTGCTGGCCAGCCGTTTCTCGTTAAGCCCCGTGCAGAGCTGGTGTCAGCGCAGCTACTGGGGCCAGCGCAGCGAAAATTGGAGCATGGAAACCCACGAGCAGGAACTGGGCAAAATCAGCGGTAGCGAAGCCAGCGTGGAGCGGCAGGGTGTCGCCGCAGCCCATGCTGGCCCCGGACCTGGCCCGGCTGCCAGCGACTTGGCCTTCCGCCTTATCATGCCCGGCGGCGAGCTCCCCAATGAAGAGACGCTCTCCTTCGGACTATGGGGCGTGCCCATGAGCGGCTCACACCAAGAGCTGACAAGAGATGTGTTGGCACATGTGCATGGAGATGCCGATGCGCCTGGCTCGGCGGTTATCTACCATTTAGCACCAGAGGTGCTGAGTCAGTACCATTTTGTACGGCTTGTCGTGCAGTCGCGGCTCTACGGCGAATCCTCCACCCGGGTCTACGAGCTATACCGGCGTGGCCGCTCATTGCCGAGCGAGTGGCGTGAGGTAAGTGCCCTGACCAATGGATTTTTCCGTAGTATCAAGGCGGGCAACTGGGCGAGCATGCCGCTTACGCCCTGGGCACCCTAGACAAGGATGATCGATGTTTAACACCAGCCCCAAAGAGGCCCTGCCCCCGATGCGCTCAGGCGAGCGTGAAAGCCGCGCCGGGGGCGAGCAGTACTGCCTTAGCCCATTACCGCTCCCCGTGGATAGCGAACACGGGGTGGACGTGGCCCATATCGATGTTGGCCATGATGACGTCACCATGGATATCCGCCAAGGGGCGAGTCCCGAAAGCCTTATGACAGCGGGCCACGTTGCCAGCGGGTTATCGCTTTGCATGATATTTCTTTTTCTGATTCTTTGGGCGGGGTTAGGAGGCTATTCCCCAGGTTTCCAGTTAATGACTTTTTTTGGGGGGGGGCTATATTTTGTTTTTCTAAATTTCTTTATTCTAGGCATTATATGGATCAATACGCTGCTCAAGCGCCTCCCACCTATTCGCCTCAATCGACAGCGCCGTGAAGTGGCATTTGTAGTGGTTCCCCCGGGGCGCTTTTGGCTACCTGCGCCTCATAATCTGTGGTTAATATCGACAGTGGGTACAGCAGCAGCGATATTGGGGGTTCTAGGTATAATCGAAATAGGAGAGTGGTTGCGTGGCGCCCGGGAGAGTTTTCCACTCGGTTTGACGCTACTGCACCTCGGCGCCATGGCTTTTCTCTTTGTTTATCCCCCGATCTACGATGCCATCTGCTGCCTCTTCAAGCGTGAGCGTCGCACGGTGTTGGTGCCTTGGGAAGATATCGTCGCGGTGTGCGGCTTTAACCCCAGCCTAGGGCCGGGGGCCATCACTGGTTTTGGCTGGAACTTTGCCCTGCTGCCGCCCGATCCCGAGCGGCCGGGTTATACCCTGCCCGGGGCGGGGATTATCGTCGGTGTCGGCGGCCTGCCCGGGGCGCTGGCCCAGTGGGAGTATATCCGCCGCTTTATGGAAGAGGGCGCCGAAGCGATTACGCCCTCGGCCAAGGAGTGGGGCCTCGAGTGGTACGACGCCTACGTCGCCCGTGAAAAGGCGGCATGTGAACGCACCAACGACAGGGCGCGCTGGCGGCGCTTTCGGCGCAAGCGCTTGTGGGAACACGCCCGCTTCGCCCATTGGTACACCGAGTACCGCATGCAGCACGTGCTGCCCAAGGCGGTCCCCAAGGACTGGCTGGCCGAGTGGTCCAAGCCGCTGCCCAAGGCGCAGTGGGCCAAGCCCTCGGCGGCCATGACCGAACTGAGCGAGCAGCTCCGCGCCGCCTACCAGCGTGGCGAGAAATTTACCGAGATGGGCGATATCGAAAAGCGCTTTGGGGTCACGCCGCCGGCGTCCAGCCACAAGGCCTATCCGTCGTTTCCGTTTAGCGTGAAGGCTCAACCCGCGTGATCATCTGACGCCAAAGAGATAACGCTGCTCATGCGGTCGTTATCCCAGGACCAATGAGTTGGTGATGGTGAAAAGCCCCCACTGCGAAGCGCTTCCCGAACCGACACCGGGCCAGCTCCAGCGTGCCGGCGATGTGGAACGCCTGCCAGGGGGCCGTATCGCCTTTCTGGCCCCTTGCCCCTTCCTACGGGGGAACCGGCGCTAAACGAGGGAGCGGTCAGCGAACTCAATGACACATGGCTGGACTATGGTGCCGGCTGGCCTGGGGTATTTGGCAATCAGCTAGTTCTGGGAGGAGCCTTAAAGGGGTTTCTTCTGATGGCTGTTGTGGCCCCTATAGTTCTATCACCATTTATGTCAGAAAGACTATTGCGTATTCCACGCTCTCTCTGATGGCTTTGTAAGAAATGGGCTATATATTATGGGGGGCGCAGGAGAGTACGTAGGGGAAAAGATATATGGTAAATGAGTTTATTGATTTGAAGCTGGTATATGTAGTGTTGATGCTTCTTGCGCTAGCAGTTTCACTCCTGTCACTTACAACACTGCTTATCATCCTGCTCTTGCATTCTGAGGAGATAGATAGTTATTTCGACAGCCCAGACTTCTCTCTCAGAGGAGCGAAGGTGATATGGCCTTATGGGGTGTCAAAAATGTTGGTTTATGGTGTCTTTTTGATATTCCATAGTACCCGCGTTGTGCAAAAAAAGTTTCCTCACGCCTGCCAAACCATCAACGTTGAACAGCTTCCGAAAAAATCAAACTGATGGTTGCTCTCCCCATGTATACTTTCTGGCTGCCTATGATATTCATATTCTCCGCTGGGGGGGTTGCTCACATTAGTGGTTTCATGTAAGTGACCGTCATGACATGTTTCTACAAGACAAGTCGAGGCTAAATTGCGGCAAATAGAAGCCCTCTTATCAACGCACCTATGAGCGGACAGGGCGACTTGGAGGTGAAGAGTTCTACTCTAGGCGCAGGGCCCTTTTTCGAGATCTGGACTCCTTGCTCGATCGCGTCACCCGTATGGGCTTAGGGATTCCGGAGCATCCGGAGCTACGCCATGCACTAGGTATCTCGACGAGAAGCGCAGTGCATCACTGGAGCCAAGCAGGGTCCTCAGCATCAGGCATCCCGGGCTATGCTGACAATTACTCCAATATCGCCAGAGCCAGTCGGTGGATAAGCCGGTCCGGCTATGTAGGGGTAGGATTTAGTGCATTATCAACTCACTCGAATGTGCGTGAAGCATGCACATCAGGGCGCGAAGAAGAGTGCAATATTGAGCGAGTCAGAGAATGGGCTGGCTTCGGCGGCAATGTCGCTGGTGGTGCTATAGTAGGTGGTGCCGCAGGATATGCAGCTGGTGGCATATGCTTAGCAATCGGGGCGGCGACAGCCGGGGTTGGCGGACTTGTCTGTGGGGTAGTAGTGGTAGGAGGTGCGGGGTATGTCGGAGGGAGGGCGGGGGAAGAGATAGGGAAATTTGGCGGAGAATTGGCAGGCGAGTTTATATATGGCAATTGAAATGATAGAACCAAAGCATATGCTAGGCATACTCATACTCATACTCATACTCATACTCATACTCATACTCATACTCATAGCCATAGCCATAGCCATAGCCATAGCCATAGCCATAGCCATAGCCATAGCCATAGCCATAGCCATAGCCATAGCCATAGCATTTAGCGTACTATCGCTTGTCGCATGGGGATTAATATTGCTACTGCACATGAAAGAAATAGACAACCATTTCGATAGCCCGGACTTCCCAAATAGAGGCCTTAAAGGGTTGTGGCCTTGGGAGATGGGCAGAGCAGCGAGCTACGGTGCGTTTTTGCTATTCCGAAACTCCAAGGTCATTCAAAAAAATTTCCGCATGCCTGTATAGCCATTAAGCTCGAAGAGATTCCAAAAAAAATAAAACTCATGGTGGCATTCCCCATGTACACATATATTCCTTCCGCATTACTTCTAGTGGCGGGAGGAACATTCCTTTATATAAAAAAAATGGTTCTTATGACCACTAGAAATAATCACTAATAGTAAAACTGATGTAGCGCCCCCATTCTCCCCTGCGAGGGAAGGCGCCCGACCGCCTTCCCCAGCGGTAGCGTAGCCAACCGCCTGCGCCTGCTGGAACTGGGCTGGGACATTCCGGATGGCTCGGTACTGGCCCGCCTCCAGGGGGCACTGGATCAGGCCGAGAGTGCCGTGGCCAACCTGACGACCTTGGAAGGTGAGCTACAACGCCTCCGCCAGGAGCGCCAGGTGGAAATCGAACGCGCATCTCAGCGTGGCACCAGCCAGCCGACAGACCCCTCAT